>JALRIJ010000250.1 GCA_023255485.1 Flectobacillus sp. | reverse complement strand
GCTGTTTCGGCAGAGCGGTCGTCTTCTAACCAGCGATATGGGTCTGCTACTTTTACACCGTGGTAGTCGTCGATGTGGTCAATTTTTTTGGTTTTTGGGTATTCCATTTGTGCCATAGAAACATGCACTCCTAGCAGTAGCGACGTGCCTAGTAGGAGGTTTTTGTGAAGTTTTTTCATTGATTATTAGTTGTTGAATGGACGAATTAATGACAAGGTACGAAATGATTTATAAACTCAAAATAGGCTGTGCTGCTGTCCGTATTTATGGGGTTTATAGAATGGCTATTTTAGGCTAAATGCTACCGAATAAACGTTTATTGCCAACCAATGTGGATTCGTAAACAAATGCGATGGCTATTTTGTTGATAACGAATACTTTGTACCTAAGTGCCTTTGTGAATTTGGTGTATTTGCGTATATTTATTTTCTATTCAAATCCTTCAAAACCAGTCAAATGAACCAAGAAATTATTAACCTTTTCGATGAATACACGCACAAGCCTTTGAGTCGTGAGGATTTCATCAAGCGTTTAGTTAAATTAACAGGAAGTACGGTGGCTGCCTTAACGGTTTTACCTTTATTGGAGGTCAATTATGCCAATGCCATGACCATCCAAGAAAACGACGAAGACCTCGTTACTTCAGAGGTGACTTATGAAGGCGATGGCACAACGGTAAAGGCTTATTTGGCTCAGCCCAAAGAAATCAAGGGGAAAATTGGTGCGGTGTTAGTAATTCATGAAAACCGTGGCTTAAATCCGCATATCAAAGATGTGGCTCGACGAGTAGCGAAGGCAGGATATTATGCCTTGGCTGTTGACGCTCTTTCTCCTTTCGGAGGAACGCCAACGAATGAAGAAGAGGCTCGTGCTTTATTTGGTAAAATCGAAGCTCCTAAAAATATCAACAACTTCTTGAAAGGCTTTGATTATTTGAAATCATTACCGAAAAGCAATGGTAAAACAAGTTGTGTAGGCTTTTGTTGGGGTGGCGGACTAGCGAATCAATTGGCGGTTAGTTCACCAACGCTTAATTCGGCGGTAGCGTATTATGGTCGTCAACCAGAGGCGGTGGATGTACCCAAGATAAAAGCCAAAGTGTTGTTGCATTATGGACAGCTAGACGAGCGTATCAATGCAGGGATTCCTGCTTATGAAGAAGCCTTAAAAGCGGCAGGAACAAAATATGAATTGTATGTTTATGAAGGAGCTCAACACGCTTTTAATAACGACACCGCTCCAACTCGTTACAATGCTGAAATTGCTAAAAAAGCGTGGGATGCAACCTTACGAGTTTTTAAAGAAACGATTGCCTAAGTAGTGATGGAAAATTTTGGATGTTGAATTTTGGATTAAATGCACTAGCTTTTAATTCTCTACAATAAAAACTAGTTGATTTTTGTAAAATACTGATAACTAGATTGTTGTATTTGAAAATTCGCATTGTTACCTAATTAAGATTTTCCTCCTGCTCATGTAGCTTATAAGCAGGAGGAAAACCTTATCTACACTTTCACAATAATTTTCTTTTCATACATTGCCCACAAAATGCCCAACCAGATCAGTACAAAGGTGATTGCACCTGCCAAAGAGGCATTTTTAGGCTCGCTAAAAAAGGGAACAATAAACGATTGATAAAGCCACGAAATTGAATTTTGGGTACTCCCGTCAGGCATAGAGATGTTAATCATTTCTAAAATTCTGACGATTAAGCCTGTTAAAAAGAAAACCGTAATGGCGTTTACTCCATAGACAACCAGAGGTTTTGTCCACGATTTATATCCTTTTACGTCGATAAGCCAATAGAAGCCTGCCAAGAAAAACATCGCTAAACCAATTGTCCAAAGAGCGTAAGAACTTGTCCATAAGCCTTTATTAATCGGGAAACCTGCCGCATCCCAGCCCCAAGCTACTGCCAAAGCAAGGCTTGCGTAAAGGTAAATCGTTACGATTCGTTCGGCTACAGGTTTGTCTTCTCTTTGTAACCAAACGCCAACCCAAACACCTGCTAAACCGTTGGCAATAGCAGGAAGTGTACTCAAAATTCCTTCGGGGTCCCATACTTTTACGGCTTGATATAAGTGAGCTGTTCCGAGTAATAAACGGTCTAAATAAGCCCCTAAATTATGTTCGGGAGTTAAATTGGCTGCTCCAAAATCAGGTACGGGAATGAAAGTCATCACGAACCAGTAACCAATTAGTAAGGCTGCAAAAATGAGTTGTTGTGTACGAGCTTTAGTCGTCAAAAAAATCAATGAACTTGCTAAAAACACAAGAGCAATACGCTGTAATACCCCAGGAATACGAAGATTGGCAAAATCAAAATCTGGAAAAAGCGATAGTAAAAGCCCCAACGCAAATAATTTAGCACTTCGTTCGATAATTTTCAAGACGGTTTTCTGGTCAGCTACTTTGCCTTTGAAGGCATAGGGTATCGAAACACCAACAATGAATAAGAAAAAAGGGAAAACCAAATCGGTGGGAGTGCAACCATTCCATGCGGCGTGTTCGAATGGAGCATAAATATGTCCCCAGTCGCCAGGATTATTAACGAGGGTCATCATGGCAACGGTCATGCCACGGAAAACATCCAGAGATAGTAAGCGTTGTTTCATTGTTGATAGTGGGTTGATGAGTGTAATAAATGTGAGTTAAAAAGCGAGCTGCGTAAACACGGCATGGTGGTCTGAGGCAAATCTACCGCCCCATGTATTACTCAAGGTTCCATGTTTTAAGACGTGTATCTTGTTGGTATTCAAGAAAATATAGTCAATTAATTTTCCATCAATTTCTTTTGATTCAAATCCATTGAAGGTACTTGTTGGACCAAAATGAGCTTGTTGACTCACTTTTTGAGCATCAATTAAGTTTTTGTCAAGAATCATCGTAGGTTCTTCTTGAGGCGTACTGTTGAAATCACCCGTTAAAATTACAGGGATATTAGCGTCAATCGCTTTGATTTTTGCGACTAACATATTGGCACTTTCACGACGAGCCACTTGCCCAATGTGGTCAAAATGGGTGTTAAAGACATAAAAGACTTTCTTCGTTTTATTGTCTTTAAACTTAGCGTAAGTAACAATACGATTCAAGGCTGCATCCCAACTTTTACTAGGTTTTTCTGGGGTTTGGCTCAACCATAAGGTATTACTTTCTAACAGCGTGTAATTTGCTTTTTTGTAGAAAATAGGTGAAAATTCACCCCCTTCTTTGGCATCGTCACGTCCAACGCCTACGTAAGCATAAGCAGGTAAAAGCTTGGTTAAATCCCTGATTTGTCCAACCAATACTTCTTGCATACCACAGATGTCCACCTCATAAAATTCGAGCATACTGCTCAGATGCTCTTTGCGTTTAGCCCATTGATTTTCACCATCTTGAACGGTTTCCATTCGGATGTTGAAGGTCATGATGTTGGTTTTTTGCTGAGAAAAGCTACTAAACGAAGTTAGTAAAAAGAAGAGTAAAAAGGAATAGTTAGTAAGTTTCATTGTTTGTCGAAATTTTTCACTAAAACTATTTATTTTCCCTGATTTCTCTGCCCTGATAGGTTGGGGTTTATGCGGATAGAGACCATAAAAAAAAGGTGCTGAATATTATTTCAGTACCTTTTCAATCCTACTACCCTTATCCTTATTTATTCAATTTCGTTAATAACTTTTTCGCTACCAATTTCGATGAAGCTGGGTTTTGACCTGTAATTAACAAGCCATCTTCCACTGCATACGAAGCCCAGTCGCCCAATTTGCTATAAGAAGCACCTCTTTGTTGTAAAACGTCTTCCAATAGAAAAGGAACGATTTTCGTTAAACCAACTGCTTCTTCTTCCGTGTTCGCAAAACCTGTAATATTTTTGCCTTTCACTAAATATTCCCCATTTACTTTTACGTCTTTCAATACGCCTGGAGCGTGACAAACAAAAGCTACTGGCTTATTGTGTGTATAGAATGAGGTAATAAGTGCTTGCGAGTTTTTATCTTCAGCTAAATCCCAAAGTGGGCCGTGTCCTCCAGGATAAAAAACAGCATCATAATCTGATTGCTTTACATTTGAAAGTTTAAGCGTTTGGCTTAATTTTTTCAAAAGAGCCGCATCTTTATCAAAACGCTTAGTATCTTCCGTGGCAAAACTTGGGTTAGTGCTTCTAGGATCAATTGGAGGCTGACCACCTTTGGGAGACGCAATAGTTACTTCTACTCCTTGGTCTGTTAATTCATAATAAGGTGCAGCAAATTCTTCTGACCAAAAACCGGTTTTCTCTCCTGTATTACCCAATTGATTGTGACTAGTTACAACAAAAAGAACTTTCTTAACACTTTTTTTACTTGGGACTTGTGCATTTACACTGGTAAAAAATACAGAAAAAATTAACGATAATGCGATTGTGATATTCTTCATGATTATTGTTTGTTAAAGTTGATGATGCAAATGTAGGGTGCTTGTGTTATTGGTAAAAATAGTTTAAATTATCCCTGTCATAAATAAATTTATATCATGGTTAATTTAGAATGGTACAGAACATTTAAGTCTGTTTATAAAAATGGGAACTTTTCAGTTGCTGCAAATGAATTGTTTATTAGTCAACCTGCTGTTAGCCAACAAATTGCTATGTTAGAGGCCCATGTAGGCTATAAATTATTTAATCGAAAATCGAAAGG
>JALRIJ010000024.1 GCA_023255485.1 Flectobacillus sp. | reverse complement strand
AAAATCCGCCAAATCCGCAGGGATGTTATTCCACGATTTACCGTCTTCTGCTTTTTCAAGGGCAAAACTTTTAATTGCCTCCGTAATTTGTCGAAAACCCTCCGTATTCGCTTTTTGAAGCATACTTTCCACGGCAGCATCCAGCAAAACACCCGATTCGAGGTTTACTTCAAAGTTGAAAGGGAAACCCAATTCTTCCGTAAAAGCCGCTACAATCCGTTGTACAAAGGAGTCAATCGTCGAAACCGAGAAATTGGCATACTCGTGAATGATGTGCTTAAAGGTACGTGAAGCCCTTCTTCTGAGTTCTTCTTCGTCAATCAACTCGCCCGTTTCCATCGTTACCCCCTCCTCTTGTAACTCCTCCAACACTTGCGAAAGCAGCAAACTTGACGCAGCAATATCCTCAGGCTCATCGCTCGAAAATTGGCGTAAATATTTTAGCACCCGTTCTTTCATCTCGTGTGCTGCTGCTTTCGTGAACGTAACTGCTAAAATATGATTAAAATACCAAGCCGATTTCGACTTTAAGGCAAGTTTGATGTATTCTTTTGCAAGTGTATAGGTTTTTCCAGAACCTGCTGAAGAGGAATAAATTTTAAACATTGTTTCCTTCGCAGAGTTATCATATAATACAGGCATGATTTGAGTTGTTAAAAATCTGTTTGCAAGTTACGGGAAGAATATAAAAATCACCTCGTCCAACGAAATTTTACTTTGTTTTTTCAACAGAGACGCTATCTAAGTAGTTCGCACTAGATGTTCTCGCATTGTTGTTGAGGTTCAAATCACATCTTCCCTTCTCATTGGATTATCTAAGAGTCAATTCGGTACTCAAAATAGGATATTTTGGTCTTTTTACCAATGATACCCTTCAGTTATACAAGACCAAGCGTACAAATCACAGTCAAGAATACGAAACAAGTACTTAAAATTTAAATTATCATATTCCCCACTTAACATCAATAATTTATCATTAAAATAATATTAACTTAACTCAACAATAAATTTCAACGCTATTGCTTGGACTCGTAGCGTTTTGTAAGTAATTTTTATTTTCAAAATTAAATCGTCAACAAAAACAGAACAAAAATGAACAAAAAACTACCACTAATGGGTTTTGTGTTCTTTCTTTTGCTACACCTAGGTGTATATGCTCAAGACAGAACCATTACAGGTAATGTTTCTTCTGCGGAAGACAACTCTCCACTACCAGGCGTAAGTGTCACAGTGAAAGGTACTAATAAAGGAGTAACCACTTCCACTACGGGTGCTTTCAGTATCAATGCTTCAGCTAAAGCCACTCTTGTATTTTCTTTTGTAGGATTCGAGAAAAAAGAAATTGCAGTTGGTAGCCAATCACAAATTAATGTTGCTCTAAAACCAACTGCTTCCAACCTAGATGAAGTCGTAGTTATTGGTTACGGGGTTCAGAAGAAATCAAAACTTACTTCTTCTATTTCGAGTGTAGCAGGTAAAGACATTGCCAACTTAAACACTGCCAGTTTTGACCAACAATTAGCTGGTCGTGCTTCGGGTGTGCAAGTAACTGTTGGTAGTGGTATTATTGGACAAGCCCCTCGTATTCGTATTCGTGGTACAAACTCGATTACTTCTGGCGGTTCTCCATTAATCGTTATTGACGGTGTTCCTGCAATTGACGGCAACCAAAGTGGTGTGACTCCAACCAACCCACTTGCAGACATCAACCCAACTGATATTGAGTCGATGGAAATCTTAAAAGACGGAGCTGCTACTGCTATCTACGGTTCGAGAGCAACGAATGGCGTAATTTTGATTACTACCAAAAAAGGAAAGAAAGGTTCTCCTTTGAAAGTTAACTTGAGTATGCAGTATGGTACAACTGATGCCATCAACCGCTTGAGTCTCTTAGACGCAAGTCAGTTTGTAACAATTGCAAATGAAAAATTAAAGAATGCCAATGGTACAGCTCAAGCATTCTTAGATGACAAAGGAACAAATACTGACTGGCAAGGAATTATCTTACGTAAAGGTATTGCACAAGGTTACAACGTAAGCTTTAGTGGTGGGGTAGAAAAAACAAACTACTACTTCTCTTTAGGCTACAATAAACAAGAAAGTGCGATTGTAGCCAACGGACAACAGCGCTATAGCTTTACCTCTAACCTTGACCATAATTTCAATAAATACATCTCGGTAGGTACGAAATTACAAGTAACAAGAACTGAAAACTCAGGTCTGAATACAGGAACAAACGCACTTTCGGGTAACTTAACAGGAGCTGCAAGATTATTCCCTAACGTACCCATCTACAGTGAAACCAATGCAACTGGATTCAACATTTCTCCAGATGGTGCAGTGTTAGGTCAAGGAGCAAACACTCGTAACATCGATAACAACTATACCAACATTGCATTTGTATTGGCTAACAACAAATTCAATGCACAGATTGGTCGTGCCTTGGCAACTACGTATTTACAAATCACTCCATTTAAGGGTTTAACTTTAAAATCAACAATTGGTCTGGATTACACCGATGTTCGTAGTTTCCAATCGCTTGATCCAAGACATGGTGACGGACGTGGTTCAAACGGTATTGTTACTCAAACTTCAAGAAACGTTACGAGATGGAACTGGCAAAATACGGCTACCTACTCAATGGACTTAGGAAGACATTCGATTGATTTAACTGCTGGAACTGAATATCAAAAACAAACGGTATCTTCTTTTACGGCACAGGCGGCTAACTTCTCAGATCGTTTCTTTGAAAATGAAAACATCATTTCAGGTAGTTTCTCTGTTCCGACTGTAACAGGAGGTGGGGCTTCTACTGGCTTTGATTCTTATTTCGGTCGTTTACAATACGATTATGACAGCAAGTATTTCATGACATTCTCTGCTCGTAACGATGGTATTTCAGCCTTGCCGGCAGCAAGTAGAAGAGGTAGCTTCTTCGGAGGATCATTAGGCTATAAGATTTCGAATGAAGAGTTCTACAAAAACTCAAGTATCTCAAAAGTAATGAATAATGCTAAACTAAGAGGTAGCTATGCACAAGTAGGTAACGTGAACATCGGTAACTTCCCTTATTTAGGTTTATTCGGAGCGGCTCAATACGGGTCTCAAAATGGTATCGGATTTACGCAAGCGGGAAATGCTGATTTAAAATGGGAATCTAGCACACAGTCGAGTGTTGGTATTGATTTGGGCTTCTTAAACGATAAGATTACCTTCTCAGCTGAATACTACAACAACGACATTTCTGACTTGATTTTACAAGCACCTACGGCACCATCATTGGGTGTACCTAGCAATGCAATTGCTAAAAACGTAGGAACAATGTACAACAAAGGTTTAGAATTTAACCTTTCGATTGAAGCCATAAAGAAGAAAGACTTTAGTTGGGATGTAAACATGAACTACTCGACTCAAGAGAACATGGTAACAGCACTCAACAAAGGACTTGATGGTAAAGACCAACCAATCTTCCCTCCTGGATCTCCGTACCACATCATAACGGTAGGTCAACCAGTTGCAGCCTTGTATGGCTATGAAACTGCAGGTGTAAACCCTTCTAACGGTTTCCCATTATTTGTAAAAGGAGACGGACGTATTGTGCAACGTAACGTAAACACAGGAGCTTATTCGTTCTACGATGCCGCAAACCCTACTGTTACTACCAACACAACAGGTGCTTCACTTGCTTCAGCAGATGTAGCTGATGGTGGCGACAGAAAAGTATTAGGTAACACAAACCCTACTTGGTTTGGTAGCATTAGCAATACATTCAAATGGAAAGGTTTCGATTTAGATATCTTTACACGTTTCTCGGGTGGTAACAAAATTATGAACGTTACTCGTCAAGAAACGCTGTTGAACCAAGATTTCAACAATAACGGAACAGAAATTTTAGATCGTTGGACTACCGTTGGACAGGTTACAGACGTACCTAAAATGGTATTAAACAATGGTAATATCATCAACTTAGCAGGAAATGCAACAAGTAGATTTGTCGAAAAAGGAGACTTTATCCGAATCCAAAACATTGCACTAGGTTATACGCTTCCGAAAAGCCTAATCACAAGAGCGAATATTGGCGTTACAAGTGTTCGAGTGTACGGACAAGTTCAAAATGCCTTTACATTCACTGCTTATAAAGGACTTGATCCTGAGTTGAACAGTAACGGAGATGTTAACCAAACATTTGGTCTAGACTTCAACACAAACCCTCAGTTCAGAACCATCACATTTGGTTTGAACATCGGATTCTAGTATCAACAAACATTAACTCAAAGAGAAATACAATGAAAATTAAATCATATACAAAAATAGTAGCTCTGGGCACGCTGATGATGTTTGGAGCGTCTTGTGAGGTAACCGATTTACAACCTATTGATTCCCTTTCGGAAACAACTGCCTATGAAACGCTAGATCGTATCGAATTGGCAGTTGCTGGGGTTTACGATGGCGCTCAGTCTGGCTTTTATGTAGGCGGTGCTGTTCGTGGTTATCCGTTTGGAGCAGCCCATTTGCAACAAGGAGATTGCCGTGGCGAAGATATGGTGAGTGTTGCGGCCTTTTATGGTGTAACTTACGATGGTACGTATGATGCTACGTCCCCTAATAATGGCTATTTCTGGCAAACAACCTACGCCATGATTAACAGAGCTAACGTCGTGATAGATGGTATTCGCAAAGCTCCAACAAGTAGTTCAATTACGGATGCTGCAAAAAGTTCTTATGAAGCAGAGTTACGTTTACTAAGAGCAATGGGACACTTCTATTTATTAGCTAACTTTGCTCGTCCGTACAGCGATAACCCAACTGCAGCAGCAGGGGGAGTACCATACAGAGAACAACCTGTAGGTACTAGCACAGGAGTATCTGTGGATGAAGCAGGCAAACAAGGACGTAATACAGTGGCAGAATGCTACGATAAAATCTTAGCAGACTTAGATTATGCAGAAACGAATCTGCCAGCAACTCGCTCAAAAAATGCAATTACTCGTGCTACGAAAGGAGCCGCAATTGCCTTAAAAACAAGAATTCGTTTGCACCAAAATAACTGGGCAAAAGTAATTGAAGAAGCAAATAAGCTTGTTCCTGTATCTGGAAGTTTAGTAAGCCCAATTGGTAATTACCAATTAACCGCAACTCCGATGGGGCCTTTTGGTTCTGCGAACAAAAGTAACGTAGAGTCTATTTTATCAATTGAAAACAACGACGTAGATAACGGTGGTGTTAATGGTGCTGCCCCATCTATGTATGCTGCATCGGCGGCAGGTGGTCGTGGGATTATCGGTATTAGTCCGCTTATCTGGAATCAGCCATTCTTCCCAGCAAACGATTTCCGTAAATCTGCTGCCATGGTGCAACAAGACGGAGCTACCTCGCCAGGTCGTGGAGCGATGTTTACTAAAAAATACGCAGATGCCACTTCTCGTACCGATAACGCCCCTATTATCCGTTATGCAGAAGTATTGTTAAATGCAGCAGAAGCATTAGCTCGTTCAAGCTCAACGGTAAGTAGTAGAGCAGTCGCTTTATTAAATGCTGTTCGTAACCGTGCTGTGCCAGAAGGACCAGGTCGTTATACAGAAAGTAGCTTTGCCACTAGTCAAGAATTAGTACAGGCAATCCTAAACGAACGTAGAATTGAATTTTTAGCAGAAGGCATGAGATGGTTAGATATTCACCGTCTTGGTAATGATGCCGTATATGGGCCAAAAGGTATTCCTGCAAAAGCAAGCCGAACGCTTACTTTTACAAATTTATATACCAATAATCCTGCTACTACATATACGATGTTAGCAGCAGTGCCTTATTCAAGCTTCAAGTTTATCTGGCCATTACCAGTGGAGGAAATTAGCAACAACCCTACTATAAAATCACAACAAAATCCAGGTTGGTAGGTCTTGATAGTATGGCGTAATAAGCCTTTCTAAAAACAAAAAGAGCGGTCAAAATTAGTTTTTGATCGCTCTTTTGTTTTAGCATAATACGGTATTCTATCAATAAAAATCGCTATCCTCCTATCATGACACTAGTCATCGAAAGAGAACCAGCTTGTAATTGGTCGTTGAAGAAACTCAAATTATCTTTTTTATCCTGCAAACCAAGGGTATATAACAAAGGATAATAATGGTCGGGAGTTGGCACGGCCAAGCGAACAGCTTCACCTAATTTTTCATAATCGAATAAAGCCTGATGATTGCCGTCTAAAATATGCTTCTTGAATAATCCATTGGCTTCTTTTGCCCAATCGTACCCATAGTTTGGTACATTCATCTTATCAAAAGCCACCATACGCAAGTTATGCACCATGTTACCACTTCCCATTATTAACACACCTTTGTCACGCAAAGCACTCAATTGCTTCACTAACTCATAATGATATGCCGCTGGTTTATAAAAATCAATACTCAGTTGTAAAATAGGAATGTTGGCATTAGGATACATCTGTTTTAGGATTGACCAAGCTCCATGATCCAAACCCCAGTCGTGGTCTAAGCCTACATCGGTACTTTTAATTAGGCTTTTCACTTCCTCGGCCAATTGAGGATTTCCTTTTGCTGGATACGTGGACTCGAACAGAGATCGAGGAAAACCACCAAAATCGTTGATTTTTTTAGGCACTTCCATCGCTGTTACGTGTGTACCACGAGTTAGCCAGTGAGCGGATACTACCAAAACAGCATTAGGAGTTGGTAAGGTCTTGCCTAAATCTGCCCATTTTTGAGTAAATCCATTGGTTTCAATGGCATTCATTGGCGAACCATGTCCCACGAAAAGAACAGGCATTCGTTGGGTCTTTTCCAGCCCAGCAGTAAAAGAATTAAACTCGGAAATGCTCATGGCAGAAGCTGCTATAGGTAACAGCGATAATGTTTTTAAAAAATCAGTTCTCTTCATTCGATATGCAGTGTTTTACATCACTACTCATTTGGTAAAGAACATAGGACAAAATAAATAAATTCCTCGTCTTGAGTGAATTACTATTTTTAAGTACTAATGCTCAAAAATAACGCTACCTCAAAACCAAACGATTGAACAATAGTCACCTGATTTTAAAGCATTTAAAAATCATCAATTATACAAATATCTTTTAAAGTCTTTAATTTTCAATTGACTATTGTTAATTACCCTAAAATAAATTTACCTTCGAGTACTGAATACACAAAGTCAGATTGCTATGATTGTGATTTTAAAACAAGGTCTTATCTTTGAGAATATGTTTTCGTAAGCCCATGAAAAAATTTAGCCTGAGTCTGTTAATACTACTTCTTTTTTGCCCTAAATCATCAACTTTAGGACAAGTTATTGCTGAACTGCCCCAACAGGCTACGTTTGGATGGACAGCTGCTACCATTTCTTGTAATGACGTATCTATCAATCAGTTTATAAAAAACACCTCCTCGAAAGTTCCCTACCCTGCCCTTGACAATAACCGAACTTTTCTGGAAGATTTTACTCCTAAATTATCAGATGGCTTGCCTATCATTGGTACGGATGGCTATGCTTCGTATTGGCTAAGAACAGGCGACTCTACTAGCATCAAGCAAGTGTATCCCGTTATCAAAGAGTGGTTACTCGGTATCGCTTTTGATAAAAAAGGCTTACTGAAATCGACCGAAAGACCAACATATTCTTCAAAGTTCCCTAAGGACTTAGATTTTCCTGTACTTTATCAGACTTGGTATTACCAAGCACTAGCAGGGGCATCGCTGTTGGCGAATGCTACTGATAATCAACACGATATTGGAATTTATGAATACCGTCGTCAGGAGTTCAAAGACCTTTTCAATGAATTCTTCTGGAAAGAGAATGCGTATAAAAGCAGCAAAAATAAAACAGATGAACGAGCCAATGCCTTAGCGATTGTAGCCGAATTAAATACCACCGACAAAGACGCTTTGCTGCGTCAACTAGTCCTTACCCAACCTCCTCTCACTCCTTATTGGGAGAAATATATGTTGGAAAGTATCTTTTTACTCAACGAAAACGAGGAAGCTATCCGTAAAATCAAAGAAGGTATTCGCAAACTAAGCGACTCCACTGTTCAACTAAATACTGAACAAGTCAGCGTGTACCGAAGTTTATTGAGCGATTATGTAGCAGGAGTTCGTCCTATAGAAGCGGCATTCAGGAATGTATTAATCCAACCACGACTTGGTTCTCTCACACAATTAACCGCCAACTTGAAGAGTCCACAAGGAAATATTCAACTAATCATTGATTACCATCCTGATAACAATAGTATCAACATGACGGTCGATTTACCTTTGGCATGCAAAGGCATCATTAGCTTACCTATTTTGGGAGATATTTACCGCTATATTACTTGTAATCATCGACTTATTTTCAGTAATCAACAATATGTACCTCACTCGATTACCGAGCTTGATTTAGTCGTTGGGAATGAGCATTACCTCAATTTTGAGGTCAGTAAAGGAGGACGTTATGTATTTGAAGGGAGGTAAGAGCTCCCTTTTTGTACCTGATAGTAGGCAAATTGGCAGGCTTCTCTGTACCTTTGTACTATGAAAATCGAACAATTCAACGACGACGTAAAGCGTTTTATTCAAGAACATGTAGCCGATGAGGTCACGACTTTAGCCTTACAAGCTAAACGGTATCCGCATTTGCCTATCAGCGAAATCGTTGCCCAAATTAAAGCTCGCCAAAAAGCTAAAACAAAACTACCCGAATGGTTTGCGAACGATTCCATTATTTTTCCACTGCAGCTTTCGGTAGAACAGGGCTCGTCAGAAAGCACGGCACTCTTTAAGGCACAGTTGATTTCGGGCAGTTCACTACTCGACCTTACAGGAGGTATGGGGGTTGACATCGCTTATATGAGTCGTCGGGTACAACAAGCATATTACCTCGAACAACAACCCGAATTGGCCACTCTAACCAAACATAATCTGCAATTATTGGGTAGAGAGAATGTACAATGTTTCTCAGGAAACTCCATCGAATGGCTACAACAACAAGCCCCTACTACGCAATTTTCTTGGATTTATCTAGACCCTCATCGTAGAGATGACACGGGTAACAAAGTAGTCTTACTTCAAGATTGTGAGCCTAATATTTTGGCTATCCATGATTTTTTGTTAACACATACCAATAACATTTTGCTCAAAGCCTCTCCGATGCTAGATATTGATTTAGCAACCCGAAGCCTTGGTAACGTTCAACAAGTATGGGTCATTGCCGTAGAAAACGAGGTAAAAGAAATTCTATTTCACCTTACAAAAACGGTTAATACGAACCCTACTATTAAAGCCGTTAATTTGCTTAGAACTGGAGAAGAACAAAGCATTTCTTTCAAAAAGTCAGAAGAAGAATATATTCCACAACAACTGAGTAAACCCCTCCGTTATTTATACGAACCTAATGCGGCTATCTTAAAATCGGGTGCATTCAAAATGCTTTGTCATCAACTTAGCTTGTATAAATTAGCGGCACATAGTCATCTTTACACTTCCGAAACCTTATTAGCAGACTTCCCTGGTCGAAGCTTTGAAATTGTTCAACTCTGTAAACTTGACAAGAAAGAAATTTCAAAGGTTATTCAAGGAAATAAAGCCAATATCACCGTTCGGAACTTCCCGATGACTGTCAAACAAATTCGAGAAAAGCTAAAATTACAAGAGGGAGGAAATCAGTACCTTTTTGCCACAACAGATATGGATAACCAGAAAATCGTAATTTTATGTAAAAAAGTGACTTTAGACTAATTAAATGGTCTTAAACTTGCATTCGATTTCGGTATGTATGTTATTTGAATTATCTTCAATAATGAAGCTAATTTACCTAAAAACACCGCTTTCGATGACTTAAACAGTAGCAGCGTGCGGTCTGATTACAACAAGTATTAAAACTTATTTCATTTACAAAACAACATTACCCTATGAAAAATCTATTAGTTGCAGCCTTATTATTGGTTGGCGTTAGTGCAGCAAAAGCACAAGTATTTTCTGGTGTGCAAGAAGTAGAAAAAGCGAGTAAAGAAGGTATTTATACTTCGGTAGCAGTGGACGAAAAATATGTAAAAGAGTCTTGGGCAAAAGAAGTAGCGAAATATGGCAGAGTAGAAACAGGCAAAGGTGGAGCATACAAAGTATTGGCGGCAACGTTACCTACGATTTCGTCTGACCCTATCAATTTGGTAAGTAGAGTATTTTCGGACAATGGTCGTACTAAAATTTTCTTATCTCTCAATGTTAGCGAAGAAGTGTATGTAACGGGAAGTCACCCAAAATTTGCAGAAGCAGAACGTATTTTGACTAATTTCGTAAATACGGTTACCTTAGAAGAAAACGTAAGAACAGAACAGAAGAAATTAGAGAGTTTCCAAGATGTTCAAAAACGTATTGCAAGAAATTCGGACAAGTTGGTTCGTTCAATTGAAAGTAACAAAAAAGAGAAAGAAAACCTTCTGAAAAAAATTGAAGAAAATCGCATTGAGTTGGAGAAACTTTTAACTGATGTCGAACAGAATAAAAAAGACCAAATCAAAGCGGGAGAAGAAGTGAATCTCCAATTAAAACGTTTGGAAGAAGCTAAAAAAATCGTCCCTTCTAGATAATTTTTGTAAACTTTGTTTAAAACCCCGATTTTGTAATCCTCAAAATCGGGGTTTTTTATGATTTAAAAGCTATAAATGGCTGATAATGCCCAATTAAAGCTTTCTACATGTAAGTTTTTCATCCATAAAGGTTCTGTCGCCTGAAAACCAATACTAACAGGAAGTTTCTCGTAGTGAAAACTGATATTTTCTGTCGTAAAAACGCCTTCATTTCCCCCCGTATAGGTCAAATAAAAAATTGAGGGTACAATATCCATCGTTACTTTGGAGGCTAGCTTAATAGCTTTCGTACTTGTACCTATAGTCATTAAATCTAGATTAATCCCCTCTTTTGTCGTAGGCATTCCATGCAAATGAACCAGTACTAATGCTTTTTTAGCTGTAATTTGGGCTACCATTAATTGCTCAAAAATAACGTTTCTGTCGATTTTGATAATTGGGGTAACAATGCCATCTTTTACCTCCTCACTGGGTTTATACAGAAACGAATAACTTATCGAAGAGCGATATGAAAACTTGTGCCCATCTACCACCTGATAACGTAGCCATTGATTCATGTACCATGGCTTTCCTTCTGAATCAAACGAAAATTGAGGACAATAACTAAAACGTCTTCTCTTCGCTTCAAAAAAAGCCATTAAAGCAGGAGCACCTAAGGAAAAAGCAGGAACTAAGGATATCCCGTTATTAGTAAGTTGGACAGAACCAGAAAAAACAGTACTTACCTTAGTCGTATCTGAATTGACATGGGCATAGGAATAACTGATGCTTAGGACAAGCATCACAAAGAATAAAATTAACTTCATGTGTTAAGTGGAAATTGGGACGGTAGTAAATTGAGATAATTATATAAAATTCGTGGTCGAAAGAAAAGGCTTTCGACCACGTTGGGTTCTATGGTTATACTCAGTTGTTTCCGCAAGAATATGGACATCTACCTAAAAAATGTGCAATGACGACAGGAGCCATCATTGCACAGGTACAGTTAATCATTAAGATGATCAATGTTAACCATGTTTCATAGAATTGTAATTTGGATAATAAACAAAGGGTACTGTATTTAACGGTTGTACTCGATTTTATAGGGATAATTGGATAATGCTAGTTTGATAATCTCAACATCAATGACGATGCTTATTCCTATTTTTGAAATAATAAATGCTATCATTGTATCATTTCGATACAATATTAGGCAAAAATTTTCTTTTGACACAATTATTTATGTTTTTTTTATAAAAAGTTCTTTTTATTCAAGATTAGCATCTAAAGGAAAGTCTCCAATAGCAAATCCAAAAACATATAATACACTAGCTTCCAATAACTTAAAAAATCAATATATTTACTTAAAAGCGATAAAATAATTAGTATTTTTTATATCATTTGGTAATATAAAACGAAGCGAAAGCCCCTTCAAAAGGCAAATAGTCCCCAATAAAGAGGACTACTGCAAGCACTATATGTTAATCATTAATATCGATAATATTTTCAAAAATAAGCATTAATTGATAGCATTAATCTTAACCGTTCCAATCATTCCAGATGGCAGTAAGGGAGCGTTGGCTTGATAAAATGGCATCGTTGTAAAAGTGCTTTTGTTTTTGACATCAGGCTGAGCATCTCCAATTAATCGGTTTACCCAAAGATTCGTCACTTTTACCCGAATGGTATTGTCTCCGACTTTCAAAGCCTCTGAAATATCCAACTTAAATGGTTTCTTCCATACTGTCCCGACATTCTTACCATTTACGATAACTTCTGCGACATTCTTCACATCACCTAAATCAACGACATACTTCGTTAATTTAGTTAAAGAAGCCACCTTAAAGGTATTATCATAAATAGCTGTTCCTGAGAAATATTTGATGTCGTTATCTGAACTTTCAGACCATGATGATAATTTGTCAAATGTCACATTTTTGTCGTTAAAACTAACTTTCCAAGGCGTTGAAATTTGAGTTAACGTTGTTTCTACTTTTGATGCTTTTGTAAAACTTTTAGCAGTTGTTTTTTCACTGAAAATAATAAAGAAAGCATCCCACGATTCAAATTTTAGTGGAATAATCGTTCTTCCATCTTTTACTTGATAGGATACTTTTTCTGTTTTCCCAGTTTGTGCATTCCATAATTCGGGTACTTTTCCAGTAACGCTAAAACTCACCTCCGCATCAGTTGCACTCTCTCCACGATTGTCTAACCAGTAAATATCTTGGCTAGCAGTTTTTCTATGACGGAATAAAATTTTGTTTTTGGCATTTGAAACAATTACATCGGGGTGAATCGTGATTTTATCCAATGAGGTAATGTTATTACTTGCCCAAATTTCATTAGCTAACTGCTGAAACTCTGCATCATTATCAGATAGACTTGGCGATTTTTCTGGTTTTGCTCCCACTACTTTTACACCAGCCTCTACCAATACTTTTATTTTTTTCAACACAGGTAAAGTCATAAACTTTGCAGATTCGTCCAGCATTAATATCTTGTAAGTATTACCACTCGTAGCAACTAATTTTCCGTCTTTAGCTTGAATAACATTCAGCAAAGCCGATGAATTGACAAAATCGAATTCAAATCCTGCAGGAATGTTGGGTAATTTATCCTTACAAACTAACGTAACATTCGTATTTTCACCATAGTAATAAAGAATATCGGCTACATTTTTTCCTTGTTGGAGTAGGTAACTGCTACGTCCTAGATAGTCCATCCAAGCCTTTCCTCCTGCTTCTGCCCATGTTTCAAGGCGAGTAAAATATTGTCCGAATGGCCCAAGTGAAAACCCTGGCCCTTTATCTAATGGCTGATGTACCGAAGTATGAATCACAAAGCGATTTAGCCCAGAAGCTAATTCCATGTCTGCCGTACGCTTTAGCTTTTCTGGATGCCAGCTAAACGCATTTTGAATGGAAGTCATTGATTCGGCTGCCACGATATTTTGTCCGTAGATATTGGCAACCGAAGCCGCTTCTCTGATATCGCCTTCACTGCGAACCTCTTCCTCATTACCACCTGCCAGACTCCCTGGCGTCCACATGGCAGCCATTGGAATATCCGCATAACGTTTCACATCCATCCCGTCTGCCAAATAAATACGACCATTCTCATGCGATTCTGTGTAACGTTTCATTCCTCGTTTATGCAACTCTTCGCCAATAACCTCATAATGATTTTCAGAAATCATTTCGCCAATCGTCTTGCGGAAATCCCATAAGAACTTTTCACTCGATTCTAAGTCGTTTACCACCCTACCCGTCAATACAGGTATCCACTTCGTGAGGTCATAACCACGTCTTTTCTTGAATTCCTCAGGCATATTTTTAGTCCAAGTCATGTGACCTGCTTCATAACTATCCAACACCATATATTGAAGCCCCTTTGCTCCCATCAATCCACCTGTAGCATCCTTGTACATATCAAGGTAGGTATTAATGTATTTTTTAACAGCTTCTTTGTCTAGTTTATCTACTTCCAATCCCGTAGCTTCTGGCGATGCAGGGTGATTTTGACGACCCGTAAGCGAATATCCCAAACGAACCACCATCCAGTTACCCGCAGGAACATCCCATTCAAGCCTACCGTCTGTATTCATTTTCCCCGTTAAGTCAACTACATCATTCGATGAGATTACATCAACGTTTATTCCCCCTTCGGGGGTTAGGGTGCTGTGTTCTTTCCATGCCGAGAATCCTGCTTTGTCTTCGGCTTGGTCAATCCGAGAAGTATTGAAAAGCACAAATTCAGCAATGTTTGTTCCTGCGGGTTTAGGAGCTTCCGTCATTCCCATCATTGCCATAATTGGGCTTAGCTCCCCTTTGAGTGTCTCAAAACAGATACGCCAATATTTAGCGGTTGTTGCAGGTATCTGCGTCGTAATAAAAGGTAGTGTTGTATTAGCAACGTTAGCAACCGTTCTAAAATTCACCCCATCATCACTGACCTTTAAGCTTCGATTGGTAGGGCCTCCATTAAACTCAGCCAACTCGCCTGCTTCACCCATAGCGAGGGCAAATGCCTTGAAGGTTTGAGGAGTATCAAATTCATATTGCACCCACATATCTTGCCCAACTTCCATGGGAGGTAAAAAATACGTTTGGTTGGCGTTATGGTCGAGCATCAATTTGGTATCAAAATCGCCCCCACTTTTAGACATTTTAGGCTGTAAGTCCAAAATATGCTTTTCGTTACTTGGCAACTTATAGGCAATCACAAGAGCATCGGAAGAAAAGTGAGGTTTCTCACCTATAAACCCTCCCATAACTCCTCCTGCATTCGTTTCAATATCGCCATATTTCCCGATGACATCAGGTAATTTCGGTAATTGTATCGTTTGTTTTTTGCCCCCTTCGACCAATGCCTCCGTAAAAACATATTTTTTCATAGCATCTTTAGGCTCAACCCAAGGTCCTCCCGTTACACTCCATCCTGGAGAGCCTGCAATCGCCATTTCAAGTCCTTTTTTATCCGCTAATTCAGTGGTGAATTTGAACGCATCCTTCCAATCGGGTTGCATAAAAACTAGTTTTTTAGGCACAACTACGGGCGTAAACAAATTCGCATCAAAGTTTTGAAAACCACCAATTCCCACTCGACTCATCCAGTCCAAATCTTTTTGGATACCATCTTTGGTGATATTTCCATTCATCCAATGCCACCAAACACGAGGTTTTGCAGTACTAGGTGGTGTTTCAAAATCACGAAGTAGCTGTTGAGCTTGACTACTAAAACTAACTGTGCCAAGTATTATCATTGCGGCAATACGCTTATTTACATTCATCATGAAAATTGAGGGGTGAAAGTGTACAGGGTAACTTATAAACTACCACTAGCTTTTGATGTGAGTGATTAAAGGCAGCCATCTATTCAAGAATAATCCAAAATCATATTAGGACTTTTCAGTATAAAAGCATTCTATCCCACTAGCAATACAAGCAACAGTGTAAATAGCTAGGATTTTTATAATTTTACACATAAATAATATTACAAATATAACCCAACATCTCTCCTACTTGTGAATCAAAATAATGACAATCATATTCAAAATAAATCCAACTATCCGTTGTTAACAATGACAAAATAACGATTTGGCATCCTTAGCTTCCGAAAAGAGTGAATAGAAGCTTACATAAATAGAAAAAAACAAATAAAAAATTAGATTTTATTGTATCTTATATTTTATGTTTAGTTAAATTGTAACTTTACAGACCATTTATCCATTTTTATATAGATTGTATCCATAGACTTTGAGTAGTTTAAAGTATACCATCTCTTTTTATCTATGCAAGAAATTATATTGAACGAAGACCCAATGAGCAAACGATATTTGCCTAATATATCAGTTGATAGTGTCATTTTTGGATTTCATAACCGACAATTAAAAGTATTGTTGCTACGATTCAAAAATACCGAAATGTACGCCCTTCCAGGTGGATTTATTGATAAAGGAGAAGATTTAGAAGATTCTGTGAAACGTATTCTTTTGGAAAGAACAGGATTACATGATATTTATTTAGAACAGTTTGGAACGTTTGGTTCAAAACAGCGTGCGTATGGAGAAGTGCACAAAGCGGTAGCTGAAGCAATTGGTAAAACCTTTGACCCCAATGCTTGGGTGGCTCAGCGTTTTGTGACGGTTTGTTATTATGCACTTGTTGATTTTCATAATACCATTCCTAGCCCAGACCCTGCCTCTGATTTGTGCGACTGGTTTGATATTAACGAAATGCCCAACCTGATGTTCGACCACAATGAGATTGTCCAGCAAGCATTAGCTTCTTTACGCTTAATGTTAGACCATAAATTAGTGGCTTTCAACCTTATGCCCGATATGTTTACGATGAATGATTTACAAAGTTTATACGAAACAATCCTTGGCAAGAAATTATTACGGACTAATTTCCAACGTAAAATGCTTAGTTTGGGAATTCTAGAGCGAGTAGATAAACAATGGACAGGAGGAGCCCATAAAGCTGCCTATTTATATCGCTTTGATAAAAATAAGTATGAAGAGATGCAAAAGGAAGAAGCAAATAGTATTGGGAAATAGCTATAAAAAAACAAGGATGACGACTGTCATCCTTGAGGCTTATCTGAATTTCGAGGTTTGTTCGAAGGCTTGTTGTTAGAACGCTTGTGAGCAAAAGGTTTCTTCTTCCCATACGAATTAGACACAGGCTTAGCCGTGTAACTCGGTCCTTCTCCTAACCCCGCTGGTAATGGTGATTTTTCAATCTCTCTTCCAATTAACTCTTCAATTGCCATAAATTTACGTTGCTCTTTATCATTGATAAACGTGATGGCTGTTCCTGTAGTTTCCGCACGAGCGGTTCTACCTACTCGGTGAATATAGTCGGCTGGGTCACTTGGCACATTAAAGTTGACCACCAAACTAATTCCTTCAATATCAATCCCTCTTGAAATAATATCGGTTCCTACTAAAATAGGTAATGATTTACTTCTAAATTCTCTTAGAATCTCTTCTCGCTCCTTCTGCTCCAAATCCGAATGAAACGCCTTCGAAAGTAAGCCCATACGATTCAATTCGATGTCTAACTTCTTAGCCATTTCTTTAGTTGAAGCAAAAATAATAGCAGTTCCCCATGTTTGTCCCGTAAGAATTTCTTTCAACAAAGCCATTTTTTGAGTGTCAAACGCCAAGTAAGCTTGTTGTGTTACGCCCTCTGCTGGCTTCGAAATCGAAATAGTTATTTGTTCGGGTTCATGCAAAATCGTTTTTGCTAAGGCTCTAATCTTTGGAGCCATCGTCGCAGAAAACAAAACCGTTTGACGTTGTACAGGTAAATGCTTAATAATACGTAAAATATCATCGTAAAAACCCATATCCAACATGCGATCTGCTTCGTCCAAAATCAAGTGTTGCAATTGTTTAAAATTCAAAGCTCCCATTTGAATTAAAGCGATTAAACGCCCTGGGGTTGCAATTGCAATTTCAGCACCTTGTTCTAAGGCACGCTTTTGTTGTACCCAAGCAGCTCCGTCTCCTCCTCCATAAATAGGAATCGAACTAATACCCGTAAAATAGCCTAAGCCTTCAATCTGTTGGTCAATCTGAATGGCCAACTCCCTTGTTGGGGTAAGGATTAAAGTATTCAAACGACGTTGTTTCTCAGGTGTGTTAATGATTTTATGCAGAATTGGCAATAAAAAAGCTGCCGTCTTTCCTGTTCCTGTTTGAGCACAGGCAATTAGGTCTTTCCCCTTCAAAACCAAGGGTATAGCCTGTTCTTGAATGGGTGTTGGCTTTGAAAAACCCATGGCATCCAAGCCTTCTGTAAGTTTACTATCGAAATTAAAATCGTGAAATGTCAATATATTAGTAGTGTTAAAGTAATTTTGGTATTAAAAACATTCAAAGGTAACAACAATTAACGTGGTATTTACCATATTCTAAAACAAAGCCATGGAAAGTCCTATTATAACCAGCAACTACATGCCTTTACATATCACCAAACTTTGGAAAAACATAGCGGGACAAGGCTCTAGACGCAAAAGAAACCGTTTTCGTGAAATTTTCAAAAATCATTTAGGCATCACCTCTGACGAATATTTTTACCAAATTATGAGAGGAGAAGTAAAAATTCCTGAAGCAGATGCCTCCTATTGTGAAACCCTACTCAAAAATATCCGACAACAATTTTAGTCTTCTTAAACTTCGGCTACAAACACTAGTACACGAGACTTGAAGGAGCACTTACTTTTTTAGAAAAAGAAGATGGGCTTTCTTGCTTTAGGCTTTTAAAAACCTTACCAAAGTAAGAGACATTATTAAACCCTGTTTCAAAACATACATCAGCTACCGACTTGCCTTCTGAAAGTAAAACACAAGCCTTATTAACCCGATACTCATTGACAAAATCAGTAAAAGTTTGATTTAAATTCTTTTTGAAATAGGTACAAAATGCCGATACTGTCAAACCAACTTCATCGGCAATTTGCTGAATATCAATCTCATGCTGATAGTGTTGTTCGACAAATTGATATACTTTAGCTAAGCGTTTTTGGTCTTTACTATTAAATTCATAATCTGTACCAAAAGGATTTAAAAGACGGTATTCAGAAGAAGAAGCGAGTGTCTGAAATACCTTTAAGAGACTAATCATCCGTTCAAAAGGAGCTTGTTCAAGCATTGTTTTCAACTGCTTTGCTACTTCTTTTTGCGTATCTCCATAAAAGCAAATTCCCTGCTGAGAACGCTCAAACAATTGCTTAACCGCTTCCATTTCTTTACTATCAAAAAAGCTTTCTCCTAGAAAATTAGGTGAAAACTGTACAAAGATTTGCTCGAATATATCTACCGCACCAAAACCAAAGCCTCCATGTGGCACATTCGACCCAATCAGGACTAACTGTTCGTCTTTAAAATAACTCAAGTGATTTCCTACATGGCATCTTCCTGAGCCATCATAAACACAAACTAATTCTATTTCTGAATGATAATGATATGACCACTCAAATTGACGAGGATTCTCATCAATCATGTAATTCATTTTAAAAGAACTTCCTTCATCAGGAAGAATACGTTCAAAGGATGTTTTCATCTAAAATTCAGCTTAATCATTTCATATCATTCATTACAAATTTATAGAAAAAATACAAATTTCAATATACTGCTTTGTAACGTATCAGAGGGTGAGGTTGTTATTTGAAGTAATCGGCAAAAAATCAGAAAAAACGAAAATATAATTTATCCTACCAAAGCATCATTACAAGATAAAAAAACTAAAAAAAACAGTCATTACAAGATATTATCTATTTTTTTAGATTTGTGCAAATAATTTGTTTATTGACTTTTATAATGAAGTTAAAACCGAGTAATTTTGTTGAGCCTATTACTTAGGCATTTAGAAAAGAACACTAAAAATAACAAATAATGTCAACTGCAACTCAATACGTTCCGTACAAAGTAAAAGACATCACCCTAGCAGAATGGGGTCGTAAAGAAATTCGTTTAGCAGAAGCTGAAATGCCAGGTTTGATGGCAATTCGTGCTGAATATGGTCCTTCTCAGCCATTAGCTGGAGCAAGAATCGCAGGTTGTTTACACATGACGATCCAAACTGCTGTGTTGATTGAAACATTAACTGCTTTGGGTGCAGAAGTAACTTGGTCTTCTTGTAACATTTTCTCTACACAAGATCACGCTGCGGCGGCAATCGCTGCTGCGGGTATCCCTGTGTATGCTTGGAAAGGTATGAACGAAGAAGAGTTCAACTGGTGTATTGAGCAAACATTATTCTTCGGTGAAGATCGTCAACCATTAAACATGATTTTGGATGATGGTGGTGACTTAACTAACATGGTATTTGATGAATATCCTGAGTTAATCGCTGGTATCAAAGGTTTATCAGAAGAAACAACTACAGGTGTTCACCGTTTATATGAGCGTTTGAAAAATGGTACGTTATTCTTGCCAGCTATCAACGTAAACGACTCAGTAACAAAATCTAAGTTCGACAACAAATACGGCTGTAAAGAATCATTAGTTGACTCTATCCGTCGTGCTACTGACTTAATGTTGGCAGGTAAAGTTGCCGTAGTTGCTGGTTATGGTGACGTAGGTAAAGGTTCTGCTGAATCATTACGTGGTGCAGGTTGCCGTGTTTTAGTAACTGAAATTGACCCAATCTGTGCATTACAAGCTGCAATGGATGGGTTTGAAGTAGTTACTATGGACGAAGCTGCTACTCGTGCAAACATTTTTGTAACAGCTACAGGTAACGTAAACATCATCAAAGGTCGTCATTTCTTAGCAATGAAAGACAAAGCCGTAGTTTGTAACATCGGTCACTTCGATAACGAAATCGACATGGCTTGGTTAAACGGAACTTACGGAGCTACCAAACAGCAAATCAAACCTCAAGTTGATTTGTACGAAGTAGAAGGAAAAGAAATCATCATTTTAGCAGAAGGACGTTTAGTAAACTTAGGTTGTGCTACAGGACATCCAAGCTATGTTATGTCAAACAGCTTTACAAATCAAGTGTTAGCACAGATTGAGTTGTTCCAGAACTG
>JALRIJ010000249.1 GCA_023255485.1 Flectobacillus sp. | reverse complement strand
AGAACCTTCAAAACCTGATGCACGCACACAAAGTAATGGGTTATGACTTATTGATGGACGAACATCGTTTTATCGAACAAGGAGGTGAAAAATTGGCAATTGTAGGGGTACAAAACATTAGTGGACAAACTCGATTCCATACCTATGGCGACCTTTCAAAAGCGGTTAAAGGAACAGATGAAGCAGCAGTGAAATTACTCCTTTCACATGATCCAACACACTGGGATAAGGAAGTTAATACCCAATTTAAAGACATAGATGTGATGTTCTCAGGACACACGCACGGCACGCAATTCGGTATTCCGATTGGTGAAGATAAAGTTTGGACACCTGCTCAATATGCGTACAAACAATGGGGAGGACTATATAAGGAAGGTGACCAACAATTATATGTAAACCGTGGTTACGGTTACTTGGGTTACCCAGGAAGAGTAGGAATGCCTCCGGAAATTACTATTTTTGAATTGGTAAAAGCGTAAAACATAAAACCCTGATGGCTATCATAAGTCATCAGGGTTTTATGTTTATGTATTAGGCACAATTACTTCTTCTCTTCTTTCTTAAATAATTGTTCCACATTGCTGATGGCTAAATTTAGCTGTAAGACATTGTTGATTTCTACATTATTTTTATCGGCATTATTGAAGCGGAAAATAGTTTGTTGCATATAACCAGCCTCTAACGATACAAATTTGTTGATTTTATAGCCTACTCCAATCAAGACACGATTTTGATCTAACAAGTTAGTGCTTGCTACTTTTTCTCCCATATTGACAAAAAGCTCATTATACGCTTGAACATAGAATGTTTTATCATCCATTTTAGCATGATTTAATGGGATGGTTGTTTTTAACTGGTAGCGGAAACGCTTTCTAAAGGTCGCATTCGTAAAATCTCCACTATAAGGAACATGAAATTCACTTACATCCTGATTTTGTCCTAACCAACGGAACTCATAGCGTAAACGACTATCAATACGGACACGGCCAAAGTTTTGCGTTAAGATAACTTGAGGAGAAATACGATATTCAGAGAAGAAAGCGGAAGTACTACCTTCCTTAAAACGGTTTGAACCAATCCAGCCTAAGGGCATTAGTGAAAAACGAACATTAGGATTTAACTGAAAGTGGATATAGGGGCGTAATACATTTTGATTCAGGTTATTATAAGGATTTCCTGTTGTGGTAGCAGGGTTGTAATCTCCTTGCATATCTTCACGACGTTGTTGGTTTTCTAATTGCCAAGAGAACTTTCCTGCAATTTTTCCTGAGAGATTGACATCTGTCCAACCATTGGCAATGTGATAATACTGGCGAGGGCTTTGGGAAAAGGCAATAGTAGAGCCAAGCAACAAATAGATTGTTGCAATAAAATAATTTTTCATCTGGATTTTTCGATATTGGTAGTTGTAATGTAATCGTGCGAATTTTGAAGAGTAAGCGTGCGGTATATTCCAATTCGCAACCGCACGCTTTTAATTATGTGTTATAATAGAATGCTAATAGATAGCATTTTTCTTGAATCTATCCAACGATAGTACGTAGTAAATAGAATAACGTAGCAGAAAGAATAATCGTTACAGGTAACGTTAAAACCCATGCCATTACGATATTTTTCACTGTACCACCTTGTAAGTTTTTGATACCTTTAGAAGCTACCATCGACCCCGCAATACCCGAAGATAATACGTGAGTTGTAGAAACTGGCCATTTGTAAGCGGTTGCCAACCCAATTGTAATTGACGCAACTAATTCAGCAGAAGCACCTTGTGCATAAGAAAGGTGTTGCTTCCCGATTTTTTCACCGATAGTTACTACGATACGTTTCCAACCAATCATAGTCCCTAATCCTAATGAAAGAGCAATCATCCACATTACCCAGTTAGGAGCGAAATCCGTTAAAGAAGATAAGCCTTTTCCAGTACTTCCTAACGTAAAGAATGGAGCTTTATCGCCAGATGTAGCTTTCTTCAACGCTTTTTTATCAGCAGCACTTAACGTAACAGCATCACTTTCAGTTAATTTTTTTGTATGTTTCGTAATTGCTAAAACGTCTTTACGAATCTCTAATTTCTTATCTGTGCTCAAGGTATGATTCAATGCATTTTGTTCTAAAACAGCAGTTAAACCCTTGGTTGCTTTCATGATTTTGCCATAACTTTCTTTCTCAGTAGAAGAAAGAGCGTTGGTGTCAATTTTAGCGATAATAGTCTGAACAGTAGCTACTTCTGCTTTTAATTTGAACGGATCTACATCTGTATTTAATGCAAAATAACTTGGAAGGAAAGCAATCAAGATTAACATTACCAAACCAATTCCTTTTTGTCCATCATTACGTCCGTGGAAGAAACTTACTAAGGTACAAGTCAAGAATAAAATAGCACGAATCCACATGGGAGGAGGAGTGTCTTTTTTCGGCTCTTTAAAAATTTCTTTATTTCCGATTGATTTCTTCATGATATACATAAAGATAATTGCTACAGCAAAACCGAATACAGGAGATAATAATAAAGCTTGACCAATTTCAATTACTTTGTCCCAGTTAACTGTTTTTAATCCATCCTTATTTTCAGGTAATACTGCATATCCAACTCCAATACCAATGATTGAGCCAATCAATGTATGAGAAGAAGAGGCAGGAATTCCGAAATACCAAGTACCTAAGTTCCATAAAATAGCAGCTCCAAGCATGGCAATAGCCATACACATAGAGTGATAGACGTTGGGGTCAATAAGCAAATCGGTAGGAAGAAGTCCGATAATGGACATGGTTACACCAACACCTCCTGTTAATAAACCTAGGAAGTTCATGAAACCTGACCAAACGACTGCTTGAGTGGGTTTTAGTGAGTTAGTATAGATTACCGTTGCAACCGCATTGGCCGTGTCGTGAAAACCGTTCACAAACTCGAATGCACATGCCAAGAAAAGGCAAAGGAAAAGGAGGATAAATAAAGTAGTGTCTAATCCGAACATTGTTTTTTTGTTTAATTGTACTAGTTGCTAAAGATGGTTATGAATGAATAGGATTTCATTATAAATTAAAAAGCGTGTAAAAGGGCTTTTTTATCTTCAGTTAAAGTAGTAGCTATTGCGTGGATTTTTTCATATTGGTATTTCGTTTGCAAAGGTAGAAATTGTTTATGATGTCAATGTTACCAAATTGTTAAATCTCACTTTTAAAAAAAAACGAAGTTGATAAATGGTCGGATAGCTGTTAAGATGTACGATTGAGAGGAGTAAATTAACCTTTCTAAAAAAAAAACTTCAAAATTCTTTCTAACTATTTGTATCTTAACAAGAAAGCCGTAATTTTGCAGTCCGTTTCGTAGGGCATTAATCAAGTTTCGCTTTCTAAAAGCAACAAGGTTCTGCTAATCAGCATGTTTAGTTACATACAAGGCTGGCGAAAAGGACGACGTAAATCAGGTAGAGAAGCTTCCACCTCTGCTGGCAGATTGAAATCAATTTTACATTATTCTATAGTTGAATAATGATTAAGATTAACTTAATAACGATTCCACAGAAATGGCAAAAGAAATAGCTGGCTACGTTAAGTTGCAATGCAAAGGTGGTGCTGCAAACCCATCACCCCCAATTGGTCCTGCCTTGGGTTCTAAGGGTTTGAATATCATGGAGTTCTGCAAGCAGTTCAATGCCAGAACACAAGATAAACCAGGTGTAATTTTACCTGTATTAATTACTTACTACAAAGATAAATCATTCGATTTCGTAGTAAAAACTCCTCCTGCTCCAATCTTGTTGTTAGAGGCTGCTAAGGTTAAACTTGGATCAGCTCAACCAAACTTGAAAAAAGTAGGTTCTGTAACTTGGGATCAAGTTCGTACAATTGCTGAAACTAAAATGCCAGACTTAAACTGTTTTACAGTTGAATCTGCCATGAGTATGGTAGCAGGTACAGCTCGCTCAATGGGTCTTACTGTAACAGGAGAAAAACCTTTCTGATTTGAGAAATGAAAAATTTGAGAGTTTGACTATCTACTTTAATAGGTAGATTCTTCAAATAAGCTCATCTTCAAATTATCAAATTATCAAATTATCAAATTGAAAAAGAAATGGCTAAGTTAACAAAAAAGCAAAAAGAAGCTCTTTCAAAATATGACAACACGCAATCGTACACACTTACGAAAGCTGCTGAGATTTTGAAAGAAATTTCATATACGAAATTCGATTCTTCTGTAGATATCGACGTTCGTTTGGGGGTTGACCCTCGTAAAGCTGACCAAATGGTTCGTGGCGTTGTTGCCTTGCCTCACGGTACAGGTAAAGACGTTCGTGTATTAGTACTTTGCTCTCCTGACAAAGAAGAAGAAGCAAAAGCTGCTGGTGCAGACTACGTTGGTTTAGATGAGTACATCTCAAAAATCGAAAAAGGTTGGACTGATATTGATGTTATCATCACTATGCCAACTGTGATGGCTAAAATCGGTCGTTTAGGTCGTGTTTTAGGACCTCGTGGCTTAATGCCAAACCCTAAGTCAGGAACAGTGACTTTAGAGGTAGGTAATGCGGTTAAAGAGGTGAAAGCTGGTAAAATCGACTTTAAAGTTGACAAAACTGGTATCATTCACACATCAATCGGTAAAGTATCATTCACACCAGAAAAATTAGCTGAAAATGCTCAAGAATTAATCAACACATTGTTGAAATTGAAGCCATCTTCAGCTAAAGGAAC
>JALRIJ010000248.1 GCA_023255485.1 Flectobacillus sp. | reverse complement strand
AAACAAATGAAATCAATCGAACTAACAGATAGTAAAGGAAAACGTCGTCTGATAACCCAAGCGAATATTCATGAAAATTTATAAGCATAAACTGGCGTATCTGCTTGTCCTTGGCGGTCTCTCGATGATAAGCATGTTGTTTTCTTGTAAGCAGCATGATACGCTATTTACCTCCTTGTCTGCTTCTAAAACAGGGGTTACGTTTGTCAATAAAGTAGAAGAAAACGACCAATATAACGTGCTTTCGTACATGAATATCTACACAGGAGCAGGAGTAGCGGCTGGAGATATTGATAACGATGGATTTGTTGATTTATATTTTAGTGGGAATCAAACCTCGGGAAAATTATACTTGAATCAAGCAACGGAGGCGAATCAAGAAATTACTTTTTTAGATATTACAGAGCAAGCAGGTATTCAGACAAACCGTTGGTGTACAGGGGTTTCAATGGTAGATATTAACCAAGATGGTTGGTTAGATATTTATATCAACGTGTCGGGTAATGCGAAGTTTGGCAACATGGCAAATCTTCTTTTTATCAATAATGGTGTTTCTAAAAAAACGGGGACTGTCACCTTTACAGAGAGTGCAAAAGCCTACGGTTTGGCAGAAACTCGACAAACGATGAATGCCTCCTTTTTTGATTATGATAACGACAACGATTTGGATGTTTTCTTAATTACCAATCCTGCCGATGAAATGATTACGGGTGTAAACACGGTCAAAGAACGGCTGGTAAATGGGGAGTCGGAGGGAACGGATATTTTGTACCGAAATAATGGAAATAACACTTTTACGGATGTGTCTAAACAAGCTGGAATCTTAATTGAAGGTTATAGTTTAGGGGCTTCCATTAGCGATGTCAATCAGGATGGATTCCAAGATATTTACGTATCGAATGACTTTCTGACAAATGATATTTTGTATATCAATAACGGAGATGGCACGTTTACTGATAAGATTTCAAGTTATTTAAAACATACCAGTTTTGCTTCGATGGGCAACGATATTGCCGATTTTAATAACGATGGACTAGCGGATATTTTTGTCTTGGATATGTTGCCAGAAGATAATTATCGTAAAAAAATGCTCATTCCTGCGGCGGGGTACGACAAGTTTAATCTCTTGCTAAAAAAGTGCTACACACCACAATATACTCGCAATACGTTGCAATTAAATAACGGCATTGAAACAACGGCAAAAGGCAACGAAACGTCTTTCTCGGATATTGCTTTTTTGGCAGGAGTGAGCAGCACCGACTGGAGTTGGAGTGCGTTGTTGGCAGATTATGACAACGATGGAGACAAAGATTTGATGGTTACAAACGGCTTTTACCGTGATTTGGGGGATTTAGATTACATCAATTATCAGTTTAAATCGGCTTCGCCCATGGGTACGGAAGAATCTAAGCGGAAGGAAAAGCTGCAAGCCATTCATTCCTTGGTGAAAGTGCCACTCAATAACTATTTGTACGAAAACAACGGAGATTTAACCTTTGAAAATCGCATAGAAGACTGGGGTTTCGACGATCCAAGTTTCTCGAATGGAGCGTGTTATGCAGATTTAGATAACGACGGTGATTTAGAATTGGTCATTAACGAATTCAACGATGTCGCCCGAATTTACGAAAATAGAAGTAATACCCTTCGTCCCAATAATTACCTAACAATCGACCTTGTGGGGCAGTCGCCCAATAGGCAAGCAATTGGCAGTAAAGTATGGGTTTATACCAAGGGGAAAATGCAATTTCAAGAGCTGAATCCCTATCGGGGTTACGAATCGACCGTAGAAACTCGCTTGCATTTTGGTATCGGTACAGCTCAACGAGTTGATAGCGTAGTGGTTATGTGGGCAAACCAACAGAAGCAAGTGTTGTTAGCTCCTTCCATTAATCAACGCATTAAGATTAGCTATGCTCCAAATGCCTTGCTGAAAAAGACACAGGATGTAGCGAAAACGAAGCTTTTTGAAGAGGTTTCAGACCAATTGTTCAAAGGAGAAGGGCATCAAGAAAACGACTACGTTGATTTTAAAAGACAAGTTTTATTACCCCATCAATACTCTCAAAGTGGGCCTTGTATTGCTGTGGGCGATGTCAATGGCGACGGACTAGAAGATTTCTATATGGGTGGTTCGGTAGGTTATTCGGGGCAGTTTTTCTGGCAAACAGCTAAGGGTGGCTTTGTTAAACATCCACTCAATCAACATATTCAGTCAGAAGACACAGGGGCTTTGTTATTTGATGCCGATAACGACAAAGACCTTGATTTGTACGTGGTGAGTGGTGGTTCTGAGTTTCCTCAAAATGCTGATTTGTACCAAGATAGGCTGTATTTCAATAATGGAAAAGGTGCTTTTACCCATCAACCCAATGCCTTGCCAGCTACCCAAAGTAGCGGTTCTTGTGTGCAAGCCAACGACTTTGACCACGATGGCGATTTGGATTTAGTGGTTGGGGGAAGAGTGAACCCCGATAATTTTCCGTTTCCGCCACAGAGTTATTTGTTACGTAACGACAAAGGTATTTTTACCGATGTTACCCCTCCCGTACTGTCCAATATTGGTATGGTGACGGCTATCCAGTGGGCTGATTACGATGCCGATGGTTGGGACGACCTCGTTTTGGTGGGGGAATATATGCCGATTACGCTTCTGAAAAACACACAAGGGAAATTTAGCGTTCGGACAAAAATCGAATTGCCAAACTCAACAGGTTGGTGGAATTGTATCAAAGTCGCTGATATGGATAAGGACGGCGACCTTGATTTTGTAGCAGGAAATTTAGGTTTAAACAGTCGGTACAGAGCCAGTGTCAACGAACCGTTGATGCTTCATGCAAAAGACTACGATAAAAATGGCGTGGTTGACCCCATTATAAGTTATTACATTCAGGGAAAAAACTACATTGCAACGACCAGAGACGAGTTAGCTACGCAAATTCCTTCGATGAAACTGCGTTTTGATTCGTACAAAAAATTCGCAGAAGCCACGTTTGAGCAATCATTTATGAAACAAGAACTCGAAGATTCCTTTGTCTTGTCTTGTACTAATTTTGCAAGTTCATACGTGGAAAATAAGGGTAAGGGCAATTTTATCCTTCATTCATTACCTATCGAAGCTCAAGTTGCTCCTATTAATGCCATAACGCTTGAAGACTATAATCAGGACCACCAACTAGATGTATTATTGGTTGGAAATTCTTACGATACCGAAACATCAACAGGACGATACGATGCTTTAACAGGGCTTTTATTACTGGGGAATGGCAAGGGAAAATTTCTTGCTCAAAAGTCGGTCAACACAGGCTTTAAAGTAACTAAAAATAGTAAATCACTCGTAGAAATTTCGTACAAAAAAACACAAAAAATGATGCTTGTCGGTAATAATTCAGACAACCTACAAGCTTTCTTTATCCACAAATAACTTTTATAAACCCTATATGTATGCTTAAACTAGCTCGATTATCCCTTTTACTAATTTTTCTATCTGGTGCTACCTTCTGCTTAAAGGCTCAGAATGCAGTGACCATACCCATTGAAACAAAGACGAATGCCTTGGTATTACAAACCGATAAAGACAATCGTTTGGGTACGATTTATTTTGGCAAAAAACTGTTGGTGACCTCCGATAATGCAAAGATTAGCCAAGCATATCACTATAATGACCCGAATGCAGGAATTTACAATTCAGCCTATACCCCAAGCGGTTCTTGGAATTTGCTTGAACCTGCCATTCAAGTAACACATTCCGACGGTACAACGTCGTTGGAATTAAAATACGTGAGTCATCAAGTACAAAAGATAGACGAGAATGTTAGTCAAATTAGCATTCTCCTAAAAGACCCTGCATATCCTGTGGAGGTAACGCTTTGGTATAAAGTATATGCTCAGGAAAATGTGATTGAGCAATGGACGGTAATTAAACACACTGAAAAGAAGAACATTACCCTTCAAAAATACGCTTCTGCCAACTTGTATTTTACGGCAGATAATTACATTTTACATCACTATCATGGAGCTTGGGGACGTGAAATGCACCCAGAAGAAACCCTCTTGACCGCAGGAATTAAAACCTTGGATTCAAAATTGGGAACTCGTGCGAATTTATTTCAGCCGCCTACTTTTATGCTTTCCTTCGATAGACAAGCAACCGAAGAGGAGGGGAAAGTATTACTCGGAACATTGGCTTGGTCGGGTAATTTTAAACTTGATTTTGAGGTAGATTCATATCACAATTTACGCATGATTGGCGGTATTAACCCACACGCTTCGGAATATTCGCTTGCTCCCAATCAGGAATTTAAAACCCCTTCGTTCATCTCTACTTTTTCAGAACACGGAAAAGGCGAAGCCAGCCGAAACATGCACAATTGGGCTCGAAAATACCGCATTTTGGACGGAGAAGGCTCTCGTTTGACCCTGTTAAATAACTGGGAAGCAACGTATTTTGATTTTGACGAACAAAAATTGTCAGGTCTTTTCAAAGGAGCAAAACAGTTGGGAGTCGATATGTTTTTGTTGGACGATGGTTGGTTTGCCAATAAGTATCCAAGAAACGACGATTTTGCAGGCTTAGGAGATTGGCAAGAAAACCGTAAAAAGTTACCCAATGGCATTGGCTATTTGGTGAAAGAGGCAACGAAAGCGGGCGTTAAATTTGGTATTTGGGTTGAACCCGAAATGGTGAATCCGAAATCAGAATTATACGAAAAGCACCTCGAT
>JALRIJ010000247.1 GCA_023255485.1 Flectobacillus sp. | reverse complement strand
TGGCGTTGTAATGCTGAATAAGCACCTAATAATAATTGTTGTCCTGTTTGACCAGCAGCATAGAACGTACGTTGTACTTGTGTACCACCGAATGAACGGTTAGACAACAAACCACCATATTCACGAGCAAAAGGAACACCTTGAGCAACACATTGGTCAATGATGCTTCCAGATACTTCAGCTAAACGGTGAACGTTTGCTTCTCTAGCACGGTAGTCACCACCCTTAATCGTATCATAGAACAAACGGTAAACAGAGTCACCATCATTCTGATAGTTTTTAGCAGCGTTAACACCACCTTGTGCTGCAATTGAGTGGGCACGACGTGGAGAATCTTGGAAACAAAATGCTTTCACTTTGTAACCCATTTCTGCTAAAGAAGCCGCAGCAGAAGCACCAGCAAGACCAGTACCTACTACGATAATTTCAATATTCCGCTTGTTTGCGGGGTTTACTAATGGTACAGTCGAACGGAACTTTGTCCATTTGTCAGACAACTGTCCATCAGGTATTTTAGCGTCTATTTTTGTTGACATAATATGAATTTAGTTTAGTACAATCCGCTATGAAAGATGATAAAATCAACGAAAAGACTCCTTATTATTTAATTAATCCTAAATACATAGCAATTGGCATTGCTGCAAACACTAGTGGTACAATGATAGCAAAGCCAAATCCGAAAGCTTTCACGAATGGCGTGTATTTCGGGTGATTCCATCCTAATGATTGGAATGAACTTTGAACACCGTGCATTAAGTGGTATGCTAATGAAAGACATCCAATTACATACACAGCTACAACCCAAAGTTGTTCAAACGTTTCCTTCATTTCGTTGAATAACGTTTCTTCGCCGCTAGTGATGTGGTCTGTAAAACGACTTACTACCCAGAAATGCTTTAAGTGTAATACTAAGAAAATTAATAATAATGTTCCTAATAAACCCATTGAGCGAGAATACCATGTACTGTTATCGCTAGCGACAACGGCATACTTCACTGGACGTTTTTTGTTGTTGTCAGACCAAAGCATCAATCCATCAATGATGTGTGCAATAAGACCTACGAATAAACCGATTTCAGCAGTACGAATAAAAAAGTTTTTACCCATAAATTCTGCGGCTGCATTGAATGTTTCGCCACCATCATTCAAGAAAATGCAGGCATTAATTCCACAATGGACGAGAAGGAAGGCCACTAAAGACAGACCCGTTATCGCCATGATGAGCTTTCTGCCCAGCGAGCTTGATAAATTTTTTGTTACCCAAGACATTTTTTTGTAAGTTATTGGTTATTAATTAGTTAATAATTAAGCTGTCTCGACAAATACTCGCTAATAATCAGAAATTAGCATTTATTTGCCTTAAACGGTTAATTATTGATAAAATTTAGCTCAAAACTACGATTGAAACGCCTGTCAATCAAATAATCCCTTAATTTTTAGCAGTTATTTATAAAAATATCTAAGGATAATGATAAAAAAAGCTTATTTATAACTTCGTGCTTGATGTTTGGAATTTAGATTTTTTTGTTAATTATTATTATTTCTTGTATGTGTTTCCATTATCCTCCTTTTTTTCGTCAAACTTCCTGTAAATTCTTATTCAAATGTATCCTCTTATGGAGTAGATGCAGGTGCATTTTAACGGACTGAGTAAACAATTTAAGCTAGCTTTTGTCGTTAAAACTTTGTTGTATGGCTAACTTGTTGTGCTGTTTTTTTGTTTTCTGAATTCTGAAAAAAAAAATAACTAACTTGTGCACATAATCGTTCTAAGTGTACAGATACTAAAATTAAGCGGTATTTCGAAGAGGTGTGACGTACTTGGATTTAGTGAACTTTTACATACATTAAAATTGAAAGCAATTTCGGAATGAAGAAATTTACTACTTTATATACTCTTTTTATAGGAGTATTGATTAGCCTTTTTGTTTCTCAGACAGTTTATGGAACTCACATGAAGGGGGGGGAAATATCCGTAAGACGAATTTCTCAGACGGCTCTTACCTATGAGTTTACGTTGACCATTTATTGTGAAAACAATCTCGCATGGAGAAGCCAAGAAACAGCTATTTTTTGCTTTGGAGACGGAAGTGCTCCAATTGAAGCTCGTCGCCAAAATGGGGGAGGGCTTGGTGAAGACATCGGTAATGGTACCATGAAGGGGATTTACAAGGCTACTTACACGTATGCCTCTCCCGGTATTTATGGTGTAAACGTGGCGATTCAAAACCGTAATGCCAATGTCAAAAACATGAATAACTCGGTTGATACAGGGTTTTACGTTGAAACAAAGTTTAGTATTGACCCAGGTTTAGGATTAAATAACACGCCTATCTTGTTGAACCCAGCTGTAGATTTGACAGCTGTGGTTGGACAAAAATATATTCATAATCCCAATGCGGTTGATATTGAAGGCGATAGTTTGGCTTATCGATTAACGTATTGCCGAACAGGGAAGCAAGAGTCTTGTGCTTCTCGAGGGGCTTCGGTAGAAAATTTTCGACAGCCTAATGAAGTGTCATCAACACCTAGCTCTTTTACCATTGATGCTCGTACAGGTGATTTAATTTGGGATGTCCCTCAAGAAATAGGACTTTACAACTGTGCCTTTATTGTAGAAGAATGGCGAAATGGAATAAAAATTTCGGAGACAACTCGTGATATGCAGATTGAAGTAAAGGACTCTGATAATAAACCGCCAGTGATTAAAGTGCCTGATGATATTTGTGTAGAAGCAGGAACACTGATTAACCGAACCATTACAGCAACAGATACCCCTTCTAAGTCAGGAAGATTAGACCCTTTGACGATTACGTCCACAGGTGCAATGTATAAAACATCGGACGCAAACTTGTTTATAGAGCCTCCTTATGCGACGTTTACTTCTACAGCGAGACAAAGTTCTCCTGCTTCTGGAGTATTCACTTGGCAAACAAGCTGTTCGCACATACGACAACAAACATATGATGTCAACTTTAAGGTAGTGGACAGTCCTGCCAGTGGGTTGTACCCTTCATTAGTTGATAGTAAGACATGGAAAATTAGAATCGTTGCTCCTCGTATTAAAAACTTGAAAGCTCAAGGAGATGCTGGCAATAGAACTACTACGCTTACATGGGATGCTTATGCTTGCCAAAATGCAGGTGCAGTTATTGTAATTTATAGAAAAGATGGTTGTACCGATTTTACACCAACAGCTTGCCAGTTGGGCTTACCTAGTAGTTTGGGCTATACAGAGGTCGGACGAGTACCTGTTTCAGCAACTACTTTTACCGATAAAGACTTGAAACGTAATGTCGAATATAGTTATCGTACAGTGGTCTTGTTTACAACGAATGGAACGAGTACAGAAAGTGTCGCATCGGATCAATCGTGTTTGACGTTGAAATCTACCGTGCCTGTGATTACAAATGTTACGATTGATAAAACGAGTAGCACTGATGGACAAATTACTGTAAAGTGGACTCGCCCTATTGGTTTGGATAAATCGGTGTTCAAAGGGCCATATCAGTATCGCCTATATCGAGCAGTGGGAGAAAGTAGTACGACGTTTACTCAGGTTGGGGCTACTATCAATACAGATTTGACTACGGCTAATGATACTGTTTATACAGACAAGAATCTTAACACAGTAACAAATGTCTATCGTTATCGTTTGGCATTTTATTATACAAGTAACACTGGCTTGACAGCATTAGATAGTACCGATATTGCCAATAGCGTTCGTTTGACTGCCACAACGGCAACTCGTGCCATTAATTTGTCTTGGAAAGCAGATGTCCCTTGGAAAAATGAAAACCAAACGCATCGTATTTATCGTGAAACGAAAGCAGGGTCTGGCATCTTTAACCGAATTGCAGAAGTGACCGTACAAGCAGGGAATTTCTCTTACACGGATAACGGAAAAGATACTTATGCTGCTGATGGAACGGTAAATGTAGGAATGATTCCTGATTCGTCTTACTGTTATAAAGTCGAAACGGTAGGTACTTATAATGACCCCAAAATCAAGCCTGATTTGCTGTATAATTTCTCACAAGTAACTTGTGCATCGCCTAAAACAGATGCTGTGCCATGTGCCGTTACGCTTACAATTGATCCATTGGATTGTGCTTCTTATACGAAAGATGAGTCAAATTGTAGTCAAACTGCTTTTTCAAATGTCTTGACTTGGACGTATCCTAAAGGAGGAAATTGTGATTCGTCTATTGTGAAATATACGGTTTATTATTCGGGTACGAAAGATGGAAACTTTACAAAAGTAGGAGAGGTGACAAGTCCTATTCCACCAGCAACGACTTTTACACACACGAAAAATGATTCTTTCATGGGTTGTTATTACGTAGTAGCAACAAGCAAATACAATGTGGATGGCCCTAAAAGTAATGTTGTGTGTAAAGACAACTGTCCTAGTTTCTTATTACCGAATATCTTTACTCCTAATGGCGATGGAAGAAATGATACCTTCCAAGCGATGAACTGTCCTCGTTTTGTAAAAGATGTTCTATTCAGTGTTTATAACCGCAGTGGACAGAAAGTTTATGAATATACAGGGCCAAAATTAGAATGGGACGGTACTAATCAGGTAGGAAGTGCGTTACCTTCTGATACGTATTTTTATACCTGCTACGTGAATTTTGTAACCTTAGATGTAAATCCTCCTCTTGTCCTAAAAGGATGGATTCAACTACTTCGCTAACGATGTTTAAATGATGGAGATATCAAT
>JALRIJ010000246.1 GCA_023255485.1 Flectobacillus sp. | reverse complement strand
CGCTACGTTATCCAAGAAATAACGGTCGTGGGTTACGGCAATAACCGTTCCTTTGTATTGACGTAAGTGTTCTTCTAACCAATGTACCGACTCGGCATCCAAGTGGTTGGTTGGTTCATCGAGTAACAACACGTCTGGTTCTTGTAACAACAAACGACAAAGAGCCACACGACGTTTTTCACCCCCAGAAAGATTGCCCACTTTGGCATCTGAAGGAGGACAACGAAGGGCATCCATTGCTTTCTCTAAACGAGTATCCAATTCCCATGCGTTGAAATGGTCTAATTTTTCTTGCACTTCGCCTTGGCGTTCCAATAGTTTATCGAAATCAGCATCAGGGTCGCCAAATGCTTCGTTGATGTCTTCAAACTCTTTTAATAAAGCAACAATTTCAGAAACGCCTTCTTCTACGATTTCTTTAACCGTTTTTTCGGGGTCTAATTGTGGTTCTTGTTCTAATAAACCTACGCTATATCCTGGTGAAAAAACGACATCACCTGTATAGCTTTTGTCAATTCCTGCAATGACACGAAGTAACGATGATTTACCTGATCCGTTAAGACCTAAGACACCGATTTTTGCTCCGTAAAAGAAGGAAAGGTAAATGTTTTTCAGAATGGTTTTCTGAGGTGGAACGGTTTTCGATACCCGTTCCATTGAAAATATGATGGTTTCTTGACTCATGTTGTTAGTTATCCTTAATTCTTTTTTCAAAGATAATTGAAAGCGTTGAAACGTCCATGATTATCTTTTTTGATAAAGCCGTTGATTGAAATTTTAGTAGGATTTAATCGGTAAAAGTCCTTCTTTTCGGTATTTATCAATTTCAAAAAGTTGGTATTGTAATGACGAAATAGGGACATCTTTGGAGAATAAACTATTGGTTAAATTGGTTAAGAATTTACCTTTATGTTCGTTATAATTTTGTAAACCAATTTGTATAGCTAATAGAAACGTACGGTAGGAGTCGCCATAGAGTTGGTCGAGTGTTTTGTCATAAAGGTCCAATTGTGTTACCTGTTGTAAGTTCTGGGATGGTACTTGTGTACCGACTAAGGTAGTTTCTAGGAAGAAAAGCTGTTTATGTTCTGAGTCGCCATAAAATCCTAACCAACAGTGACTTGGCGTTACGGTAATTAAAGGGTGAATACTCATTCTATACAAAACGGAGGCAAAAAGCACTGTGCCATCCACACAGTTAGCTTGTTGACTACGGAGCGATTCGGAAGGCATCCGAACAAACTGGTGAAGGGTGAGGGGAGCCGTATAACTAGGCGAATTATTGGAAGAACTAAGGCTACTATACTTAATTCCTCGCTGTCTTAGCTTGTGCCAAACGGCAAATACTTGACGGAAAACCTCTTTGGTGTCATTCGACTGATAACCTGTAATGCTGTTGATAATACCTGTTCGCATAATTTGAGGTAGTAGCTCGTTGGTAATCACAGGATGATGCTCGTTTACGTAGGCCGCATACATAAAATTCATGTCGTGAATGATACCAGTGCGGTGAACAAAGGCGAATGGGCAATCGTTTACACTACGAACTGTAATTACCTTAGTCGTTTGCATAATTAGCTGCTCATTGGCATAAACCGTAAAGGTTACATTGGCGGGGAAAGGCTGGGTAACCGTTGAGAGGTAATCCCATTTATAGGCGATTTCTGGAAAAATCTCGTATTCCGTATGCTTGCCATTCAAGAAGGCGGTGTAGCTACTTGTTTGCATAATTTGTGGACATTCGATGACCACTTTTACAGTAGCTGAGCCTAGTTTTAAATAAGTGATGTCAACCCCAAACTGTCCTTCACTATCGCCAAAATAAGTGCGGTCTTCGTCTTTGGTATCGCTCGTGAGGTAGTTTCGAGTAGAATTAGCCCAAACATAAGAGGGATACAGTTTGTTATCCATTTCGATGACGGGTTTACATAAAACCCCTACTAATTTTTGAGCTTTACTTAGTTGAGTAAAGAATAATAAAGCGAGTAAAAAACAGGCTTTTACAGTGTTATTTTTCATACTTAAGGGTTATTTATCTTGTTTTTAAATTCCATAAAATCCACGTTTTTGAACACCAAAATTTAGAAAGGCTTCAGGATAAGAAAGATTAAGCGTATTTTTAGTCTAAAAGCCTGATAAAAAATGGGTTAAGCCTGCATTTATCACAAAAAAAAGTGATTTCATGGATATTGTAGATAAAATGTTAGATTTTTTTCTGAAATTCTGTAAATTGCACTAAAATCTGTGATTGTCTATCGTAGATTTTTATAAGTATAATTTTTTCCAACAAATAAAAAATCAAAACGCAGTCAACCTAAACCAGAGAATCACGTTAGAGCTATGAGCATTGCCAGACACTCTAACCACGCAACGTACAACAAATGGAAAATATAGTTAATCCAGCCGAGTATGGCTATTGCAAAGACGGAAAAGTCTTTTTGAAAGGTTATTTAGATTATGCAGACCGTCAAATCGGTGTCGTAAGAAACACAGAAGAGGAAGCTCTTCAGTACTTTGTTAATCGTTTTTCAATTGCGGAAAACAAAGTAGGTCTGTTATTTTCTCAAGTAGAAGAAGCCCAAAATAAGGGGTCTTATCTTACTAAGTTATTACAACTTCGTAAAAGCCTAATTGAATTTGATGGTTTAGGAAATTTCATCCCGTTACTCCAAAAGTTAGATGGTTTAGAATTGGAGTTGCGTGAACTTATCCTAAATAACCAAATCAAAAATCTCGAAATTAAGAGAGCTTTGATTGAGGAAGCGAAGGAAGTTAAGACAGTCGATGACTGGGTAGCTGCTACGGATGCTATTATGGAGATTAAGTCTAAGTGGTTGAAAACAGGCCCCGTAGATAAATCCCTACAAGATGGTATCGAAGAGGAGTTCAGTGCCATGGTTGATGATTTCTTTGCTCGTCGTAGAGAATACTATGCAGAGAAAAACCGTATTATTGACGAGAAATTAGCCCAATTACAAAAAATTGTGGACACTGCTCGTTCGTTGCGTTATGAGAAAGACTTAGATGCTGGCTTCCAGCGTGTTAAAGACTTACAGCGTGAGTGGAAAACAATTGGAGCTGTACCTCCTAAGAAACAAAGTCAACTTTGGAAACAGTTCAAACGTTCAAGTGATTATTTCTTTGAACGCTATAATGCTGGAAAAGGTATTGTCTCGAAACCACGTATTGACCCTCGTGTTCAACAAATGATGGACATGACTTCTGAATTGGAGAATGAATTGAAAATCCAAAACTCAATTCCTCAGACAGCAGAAAAAGCAAAAGGTTACTTAGTGAAGTGGAAAGAGCTTTCTCTTGCCGTTAAAATGGTGGATAGAAATCTTGCAGAACGTTTCAGAAATGTTTGTGATAAGATTTTCGAAATGAACTATTTACTTCGTGTAATTAGTTACCGACATCCTGCACTTAGCGAGAAACCTCGTATTGAGCAGTTGAAAATCATGATTAACCAAATGGATTACATGACGAAAAAAGAGAAAAACGAATTGGATTCGTTCATTTCTGAATCTCAGTACAGTGGCCAAATGGGAGATAAGTTAGTGATGAATAAAATCAATACGCAAAAGCGTAAGATTTCAATGAAGGAAACTTTGTTGATTGAGTTTAAAAAAGAGTTAGAAATACTACTAGGTCAATAGTCGTATGTACACATAAAAAAACCTTCTCTAGTTTGCTAGAGAAGGTTTTTTGTTTTTAGGGTTTCTAGCGACGATAATCAATTTTAATTACTTCGTACCAGATTTCTCCATTATAGATTACGGCTTTATACTGAACTCCATCTACAATAAAGAAGGTATCTCCATTAATCACTAATTGTTCGTAACCATCAGGAATACTTTCTACTAAGGCTCCAATTGGAGGAGGTACTACGGCATAATCGTACCCATTATATTCATAATACGTTCCATAGTAATAGAAATAAGGACGATTCTGAATAAAGATTCTACGACAATCTTGGGGTAAATATTGCACTCTTATACCGACTGGAGCAGGGGCAACGATGTACGAATTGTTATACGGTTTATAATAAATTCCATTGCTATACCAGAATGAAAATCCTCCAAAATTGATACTTAATGAGGCCGAAGGTAACGATTGACAAATAGCGTTACGGCGTGGCAAATTATTATATTGCCAGTTTGGTGCATTATTATAGACGTGTTGTTGTCTATTAATAATGACGGTTCTATTATTGTACCCTCCGTTATTATATCCGCCTCTTTGTTGTGGATAAGCCTGTCCACGGTTGTTGTTCCAACCTCGGTTGTCATGCTCTCTGTTATTATTTCTATCACGGTTGTCACGTTCACGATTTTCATAGCGTTCATTGTTACGGGCTTGGCCATTGTTTGGGTAGGTTTGGACTGGGCCTCTGCCTTGTCCACCATTATTGGTCTGGTTATTATTTCCTTGCCATCCACCATTCTGGTTTGGTTGCTGTGCCTGTCCTCTTCCTTGTCCTCCGTTTGGATAGGCTTGTCCCTGATTGTTTTGATTATTAGGAGATGATTGAGATTGCCCAGCATTTCCTCGTCCTTGTTGTCCTCCGTTAGTTGGATAGGCCTGTCCTGCCCCTCCAGTTGTATTAGGGGTAGGTTGGGCGTGATTTTCACGGCCGCCACCGTTTCCACCACGTCCTTCTCCACCACGACTGTGACCTTCATGGTCTTGTGCCATTAAACTAGGTATTGTTCCTAAAAGGAATAATGCCGTAACGATGCCTTTTGAGTT
>JALRIJ010000245.1 GCA_023255485.1 Flectobacillus sp. | reverse complement strand
ATACTTGGTCGATGCTTACCTTTTTCTCCTTCAATAAGGCATGATTCAGGTAAATTTGGTAGTTATCCTCTGCTTTGATAAAAGAGCCTTCACCAAACTGTTGTTTCAAAGCTACTTTGATTTCATCCATCGCTTTCGTTGACTCATACACTCCTGCTGGAAGTCTCTTTTCTTGCCAGTACCCTGCCACATCCGATACTCCGTGGTCTGCACTTAAAAATACCAACACATTGTCTTTACCCAAATAAGTATCTAAGAACGATAATAAGTCTGCTAAATCTTTATCTAAACGTAAATAAGTATCTTCAGCCTCAATGGAGTTAGGGCCAAAAGCATGTCCTACATAATCTGTAGAAGAAAAACTCAAGGTCAAGAAATCAGTTGCATTTCCTTTACCTAATTTCTCGTTATTAATGGTTGCCAATGCAAAATCTTTTGTCAGGGTATTTCCCCAAGGCGTACTCTTAATAACCTCTAGCAAATTAACTCCTGCCTGAGCAGCCAATTCGTGTGGGAATGTTGGAGTTTGCTCACCTGTAAATTTCGATTCAAATGCTTTATTATCGGCAGTACTTTCTGTGTATTGCTCTAAAGGCAGTAACGTTTTCCAACCTTGTGCCATATACTTATGCGGATACTTTTGAGCATTGAAGTCTTTTACCCACTGCGGTAAGTCTTTCATATAAAACGTAGAGGTAATCCAAGAACCATCTTTTGAATCGAACCAATAAGCAGCATCGGCTGTATGACCTGCTGGCAAAATAGCCCCTCTATCTTTTAAGGCAATGCCTATTGTTTTTGAGTGGAAATTGTTTGCCAAGTGTAGTTGGTCGGTAATCGTAGACACTAATAAGTTTTTAGGAGACATAAAACCTGCCTTGCTGTCTGTACCAACGGTTGTTACGGTGGTATCTTCTACGCAATAAACAGAACGTCCTAACTTTTGGTCAAACCAGTCATTTCCAACAATACCATCAATAGCAGGAACAGAACCCGTAAAAATAGCAGCATGTCCTGCCGCTGTTACCGTTGGGCTATAATCGTAATGATGGTTACGGCAATTAAAGCCTTGCCCCATTAAGCGTTTAAATCCTCCTTGACCGTATTTATCGTAAAAACGGTACAGATAATCGTACCTCATTTGGTCAACCACAATACCAATTACCAACTTGGGAGCTTTAGGAAGAACTGTTTTAGCCGCTTTCTGGGCAAAAAGAGATGCTGATAACGCAAGACAACATCCTAAAATCAAGATTTTTTTTTGCATGACGAAGGTTTTTAATGAGCGTTCACACACTAGATTAAGAATCGCTCTTATGAGAAGCTACAAAGATAAATAGTCAAAACTCAAAAAATAGTTTTTCCTTGATTATCAAGCAGTGAAATTTACTCAAAACCAGGTAAGTCTTCTAAAAATTGAACCGTCATCGTTTCCCAATCGGTACTGCAGGCATGCCATGCTATTCCATTCGTAATGGTGATAAAAGGAGCTTGCAATACTTTATTATACTGGGCGGCTTGCTCAAATACTTGTTGATTGAGGGCTATATGCGGAGCTTTACACTCTATAATCATAAACAACTGTCCTTCTCGATTAAATACCTGAATATCAGTTCGTTTTTGGCGTTGATTGTAGTGTAAACCACTTTCTACTTTGATTAAAGCTTTGGGATACTGGTAATGATTGATGAGATGATGGATAAAATGTTGACGTACCCACTCTTCTGGAGTTAGAACGATGTACTTTTTTCGGAGAATATCAAAAATAAGTAATTTTTCATCACTTTTTTTTATCTTGTAATCAAATGGGGGAATGTTTAGGTTGTTCATAAGATACTTTTCATGTAAAACAGCACACGTTTTTCTATTCACTACCAACAAAAGTACTATAAAATAAAATCAACAAATGAAAACAAAAGACGAAATCGTATCTAATTGGCTTCCTAGATACACAGGAATGCCTTCTGAATCCTTTGGACAATACATTTTACTGACGAATTTTAGAAATTATGTCGATATGTTTGCCACTCAATTTGGCGTAGAAGTGAAAGGCTCAGACAGACCCATGCAAACAGCCACTGCCAATAACATCACCATCATTAACTTCGGCATGGGCTCTCCTATGGCGGCTACAGTAATGGACTTACTCTCTGCCATCATGCCTAAAGCGGTCTTATTCTTAGGCAAATGTGGAGGTCTTAAAAAGAACATTGCCATTGGCGATTTAATTTTACCGATTGCGGCTGTTCGAGCAGAAGGAACATCCGACGAATATATGCCTAAAGAAGTGCCTGCCCTACCTTCATTTAGATTACAAAGAGCGGTATCTTCCATGATTAAAAAGCATGAATTAGATTATTGGACAGGCTTAGTCTATACAACGAATCGAAGAGTTTGGGAACACGACGAAGCCTTTAAACAATACTTAACCACGATTCGAGCAATGGGGATTGATATGGAAACCGCCACAATTTTCACCGTAGGCTTTAATAATAAAATTCCGCATGGAGCTCTCCTATTAGTATCGGACAATCCAATGACTCCAGATGGGGTTAAAACAGAGGAAAGCGACAAGAAAGTAACAGCAAACTTTGTAGAGCAGCATCTTCAAATTGGAATAGATTCCTTAGTAGAACTTGCTAATTCGGGAGAATCTGTCAAGCACTTACGATTTGAATAATGCCCCATCGTTTCAAACAAAAAGCCACTACCCATAAAGGATAGTGGCTTTTCTTTGTAAAATCGGATTTTTCTAAACTAGTTACAGTAATCACGAATTACGTTATATGCTTGCGTATAGCCTAATTCACCAGCTTTACTTAAATCGGTACAACCGTCTGTATCGCCTAAAGCATGACGAATGATACCTCTGATATAATAAGCCTCCGCATATCTAGGATTCAACTTAATTGCATTCGTACAATCTTGAATCGCTGCACGTTGGTCATTTAATTGAGAACGAACCATCCCACGAGTAAAATACGCTTCTGCAAAAATTGGATTCAATGCGATAGCTTTATTATAATCTTCAATAGCTGCTTTAGTCTCTCCTAATTTCGCATGCGATAAACCTCTGTTGAAATATACTTCTGAACGCTCTGGAGACATTTCAGCCATTTTCAAACGTTCCGAAACAGCACTTCTCAATTCATCTAAAATTTGTTTTGTTAACGGGCCAACAAAAACAACCTTGTTATTTTCGATGTTGCCAATTGAGATTGCCTTGTTAAAATCTTCCATTGCACCTTTGGTATTACCTAACTTATTTTTAGCAAAACCACGGCCATAATATGCTGGAGCGTTTTCAGGATCTTGGCTGATAGCACGGTCAAAGTCAATTTGAGCACCCGAATAGTCTTCCATTTGGCTTCTACAGAAACCTCTGAAATAAAGTGATTCGGCATCTTCTGGGCTAATTTCTAAGGCTTTGCTATAATCCGCAATTGCTCCCTTAAAATCACCCATTTTCATTTTACTGTAAGCTCTTCCTGCATAAGAAGTTGAGCGTTTTGGGCTTAATTCAATAGCTCTTGTAAAATCATCCAAACTACCTTTGTAGTCTTCTAATTTTTGCTTGATAACACCACGAGCGGCATATCCTTGCGGGCTATCTGGAGCAAGGTCTAATGATTTATTAAAGTCAGACAAAGCTCCTTTGTAGTTCTCTAATCTCGACTTACTCATTCCACGGCTAAAATAAGCACTTGGGTCGATTGGATTCAAGTCGATACCTCTGTTATAATCTTGTAATGCTCCCTTATGGTCTTCTTGGCGAGCCTTGCTCATTCCTCTGCCAATGTAAGCATCCGAATAACGAGGATTTAACTCAATTGCTCTGTCGAAATCAACGACGGCACCACGGTTATCTTTTAAATTAGATTTTGTTACTCCACGACTATAATACGCAATCGCATTATCAGGCTGTACAGCAATGGCTTGAGAGAAGTAACTCTGAGCTTCTGCATAATTACCTGCCTTACTTTTTAAGATACCTAAATCTAAAAGTTCTTGAAAGCTAAGTGGAGTAGTTTGTTGAGAAAAGCCGACAAAAGAAATATTAATCAGCAGGAGTGTTAGGAATGTTAATAGATTACTTTTTTTCATGGGGTCAAAATTGAAAATTGAGCGATTGGCCGATTGGTCTAGTCGTATAATTTTAAAAAGAAAGAACGCATACCAACCATTCAGATTTGTTTTCTAACTTTGTACTAATTGAATATTTGAGTCAATATTACTCAAAAATTAGTTTACAGCCAAAATTTAAAACACAAACTTGGTAATTATGCAACATTCCCTCCTAAAATTCGCCTTTTTAACACTTGTAGCAACAATGAGCTTAACAGGTTGTAAAAGTAGTAAAAAATCTTCAGACACGAATACCTCTGCCGACGTAAACGGTAAAATATTAAGCCCTGCAGAACAGAAAGTAAATGGTTTATTAGATCAAGAAATGGCTGCTCTTAAGACAACCTTAAAAAGTGCAGAAATTTCTAGAATTGATGCCAAAAGCTTACGTGTACGCCTCGACCCTGATGTCTATTTTGCATGGGATTCCGACAAGCTTTCAGATGTTGCTCAAGAAAGTATCAAAGAACTTGCCTTCGTCTTGAATAAGTATCCGTTAAGTAATATCATCGTTGAAGGACACGCAGACAGTACGGGTACAGAAAAATACAATAAAACCCTGTCTTTGAACCGTGCAGCTCAGGTAATCAATTTCCTAGCAATCAACAGTGTAGCTATCAAACGAATGTC
>JALRIJ010000244.1 GCA_023255485.1 Flectobacillus sp. | reverse complement strand
GAAGCGTCGGAGCTAGTAGGGAAGAGTAAAGAAACATTGAGACGTTGGGATAGAGAGGGTAAGCTTATAGCTGTGAGAGAGCCGATAAGTAACTATAGATTGTATAAAAGAGATCAATTTGATTTATTTCAAAACGTACTATCTGGAAATGACAAGAAACAGGACAGTGCTTCAAATTTTATCGAACCTGACCACAAGTATAGTGTTTTAGAACTATTTGCAGGAGCTGGCGGATTGGCTATTGGACTAGAGCAGGCAGGAATATCTTGTGTAGCACTCAATGAAATAGATAAATTTGCTTGTCAAACATTAAGGACTAACCGTCCGAATTGGAATGTCTTAGAAGGCGATATTTGTAGCTTTAACTTTTCTGAGTATGCCGATAAAGTAGATATTGTTACAGGTGGGTTTCCTTGTCAAGCATTTAGTTATGCAGGTAAAAAATTAGGACTTGCGGATGCCAGAGGTACACTATTTTATGAGTTTGCTCGTGTTGTGAAAGAGGTAAATCCCCCTATTTGTATTGGTGAAAATGTTCGAGGTTTATTAAGTCATGAAGGTGGAAAAACGCTACAGGGTATGATTTCTATTTTAGATGAAATCGGTTATAATGTAGTTCCAGTACAAGTCCTAAAAGCCATTAATTTTAATGTTCCTCAGAAAAGAGAACGTTTGATATTAGTAGGAGTAAGGAAGGATATTGATATTCAGTATGAGTATCCCAAGCCCTATAAAAAAATATACAATTTGAGTGATGCTCTGAAAAAAGGAGAATTATTTGATTGTGATGTTCCAAAGTCGGCAGGAGCTAAATATCCTAAAAGTAAGATTGACGTATTGGATTTAGTACCGCCGAAAGGATATTGGAGAGACTTACCTTTAGAAATTCAAAAAGAATTTATGGGAGGTAGTTTTCATTTAGGTGGAGGCAAAACAGGCATTGCTCGTAGGATTGGGTGGGATGAACCTTGTCTTACTTTAACTTGTAGCCCTGCTCAAAAGCAAACAGAAAGATGCCATCCTGATGAAACTCGACCTTTTACCGTACGTGAATATGCAAGAATTCAGACTTTTCCTGATGCTTGGGTTTTTTCAGGATCACTCGCACAGCAGTACAAGCAAATAGGTAATGCTGTACCAGTGAATCTTGGAAAAGAAGTTGGTTTTTCGATTGTTAAGTTTCTGAATCGTTACTATAAGGAGTCAAAATTAAAGTAATAGCTATAGTTATCAAACGTAATTTGATCTAAAATACTTCTATTGGATATGCTTGTCATTTGCTTTATTTCTTCTAGTGCAGAATTCTCACTATTAGATATGTCCTGTTTAATAGAAGTTAAATAATCATCAATAGCAATAGGTAATGCTTTATATAGTTGGAAAAGTGCATCTTGTTTACCTGATAAAAGTGCATAAAATTGATCTCCTGAGATTTTAAATACCCTACTATGGCTGTATTCTTTACCATTAATTTCAGAAACCCATTTTTCGTTAAAACTATTTTTTGCTAAAATTTGTACCCAGTAGCAGTTGGCTTTTTTATAAGTGTCGGCATATCGAGCTAGTTTTTGAAATAAGCTTTCTGCGGAACTACTATTCATGGTATTATGCTTGTTTTTGATGTCTGCAAACAGAGTCTCATCAATAGCTTTAATATCGAAACCGCTTAGATTCCCCATTTCAAAGCCTGATATTCCTCCAAGAACTTGTTCATGGAAAGTACCAATAGAATTGTTAATCGATTTGTCAATTTGACGTAAAATTTCAGATTGAATAAGAGTTTCCTCGTCGATGGCATTAAACTTTGCATCAAAAGTCAATTTAATAGTATCGACTTTGTTCGAGTAAAATGACTTTTTGGTAATGTTATTTTTAGCTTTTAAATAGGCTTTGTGCAGATTAGCAACGCAGTTTAATAGATGTTCGTCCGAGACAAAGTCCACGTATTTATTGTTCATTTTTATTACACAAGTTAAGATTTTTACTAAAGTACTAAATTTTTATATAAGCGTTATCATTATTAACATTATCCTTACAACCACTAAATTTTCATACATATGCCCTACGATATTACTTTGTGTGGTGGGGGTGCATGCCCTCAGAAGAACTTTTGTTACCGATACACCGCAGAGGTGCTCGGTCGTCAAAACTTTTTTGGTACGATTCCTTATCAGAACACGACCAAGTCATGTGATTTTTTTATCAAGAATGATGTCTACTTTAAGGAAGTTCGAGAACGAGCTTATTTAATGTGGAAAAGAAGTGAAAAGTTTGCTGGTAAAACAGTAGAACATTGGAGGGAAGCTGAGCGTAGTTTTTGGAATGAAATAGTCTAACATACTTAAAATCTTACCTTGGTCAAGTTGCCTTCATAATAATAAAGGTTAGCGGTTCTGAATATAGCTCTGAGCGATGTTTAGAACCGCTTTTTATTTCACCTAAGTAGAGAGATAATTTGTATTTTTGGTGATGTAAAACCACAAAAGCTTCAACAAGATGGCCTACGATATTACTCTGTGTGGCGGAGGTGACTGTCCTCTGAAACACTTTTGTTACCGCAATACGGCTGAAGTACTTGGTCGTCAAAATTTTTTTGGAAGTATGCCTTTTGATATGGCTACCAAGAAATGTGACTTTTTTATCAAAAATGATTCCTATTTTCAAGCAATCAGAGACAGAGCTTACTTTTTGTGGGAAAGTGGTAATCGGTCTGAAGGAAGGGCCTCAGAGCATTGGAAAGAAGCGGAACGTCGTTTTTGGGACGAAATCGTGTAAAAATAGAGAGGGATATTTCGTTACTGAAATTCCCTCTCTCGTATGTTTATCTACCAAAATCATCTTGAACACGAACAATATCATCTTCGTCTGATGGATTTTCTGGGTCGGTGTGTTGCCAAATTTCAGCGACAACGCCCCAACTTTCTAAACCAATTAAACGGTGACGTTCACCTTTTTCTAATTGAATAAAGCTGCCTGATTCATACGCTGGTACTTCTTCGCCTTCTTCGTCCGTAGCTGATGTTTTAACACCTACTGTTGTACCTGCAATTACTTTCCAGATTTCAGCACGACGGAAGTGATATTGCCATGAAAGGCGTTTTTCGGGAGCAACAACCAAAATTTTCGGACTTAATTTATTGGTAATCTGAATGTCCGACATTTCTAAATGAGGAAAATATAGTTCCGCAAATTGGGGTGCTTGCGATTCATCCAATACAAAAAAACCTCCCCATGGACGAGTTTGGTCTTGCTTGGCTACATTGAATCCTAACTTGGCTAGTTCAGAGGCAATCTGAGCGAATACTTCTGATTTCTCGGTGTTTTGATTAATCTCTAAGTTCATCTTTGATATAGTATTGAGTGATTTAACAATTTGGATAATACGAAATCCCAATTAGTGTATTCTTTGATTAGTACAAATCTAAGTGTTTTAAGCTGTTTTTTATTTTACAAGGAAATTTGATTCTCACATTTTGAGTGAACGGTTCTATTAAAGCATTACTAGTTCATGTAAGGATGGTATTTCGACGGTTTTATACCCTTCTACAAGAAGTTTTTTCTTGAAAATTTCTTGAGTTTCAACTTCTCCGTGCACAAGAAAGAGCTTTTTTACCTTGTTTTTGTCCTGACAAGACAGGTATTGGATGATTTCTTGATAGTCGGCATGAGCAGAAAAAGAATCCATCACTGCTACTTCAGCACGTACAGCGTATTCTTTGCCAAAGATGGTTACCTTTTTAGTTTGGTTTTTCAATTGCCCTCCTAAGCTATCTGGCGTGGTATAGCCTACCAGTAAAATACAACAGCGAACGTCTTCGATGTGATTGGCAATATGATGCTTTATTCTTCCTGCTTCTGCCATACCAGATGCAGAAATGATGATACAAGGCTCGTTTGATTCGTTCAGTTTCTTAGAATCTTCTGTTGACGTGATGTAGTGTAAATTCGGAAAGCCAAAGGCATCGCCGTCACCTTGTTGCAAGTAAGCTAGCACATCAGGATTGAAGCATTCAGGGTGTTGCTTCATCACCAGCGTTGCATTCACAGAAAGAGGAGAATCTACAAATACCTTTATTTTGGGGAGTTTACCTTCCAATTCTAATTGGTCAAGTGCATAAACTAATTCTTGAGTACGGTCAATCGAAAAGGCCGGGATAATTAATTTACCACGCTGTTGTACACAAACACGTTGTACAATATCGAGTAAATGTCCTTTTACATCCACTTCTGGTTCATGCAATTTTGCTCCATAAGTGGATTCACAAATGATATAGTCGGCTTGAGGAAAGGCTTCGGGTGATTTTAAAATTTTATCATTTGGACGACCAATATCGCCAGAAAAGAAGAGATGGATATCTTTTTCATCCTCTTTAATGGTGAGTGAAATGGCTGCTGAACCCAAAATATGTCCCGTGTCTGTGAAGAATGCTGTTACTTCTTCGCAGATGGCTATTGGTTCACGAAAGTTGACAGCCACCATTTGGGAAATAGTTGCTTCTACATCTTCCTGTGTGTATAAATTCTCAAGTAATGTTTCTCCTCGTTTGGCTCTTCGTTTGTTGACACGCTCAATATCACTTTCTTGAATTCGAGCCGAATCTCCCAATAGTAGGCGGGCTAAATCTTTGGTTGCTGAGGTACAGAAAATTTGTCCCTTGAAACCCTTTTGAACCAAACGAGGTAGTAGGCCCGTATGGTCGATATGAGCATGCGACAAAATTACATAGTCCAACGTTGTAGGGTCAAACCCAAATTGTTGGTTT
>JALRIJ010000243.1 GCA_023255485.1 Flectobacillus sp. | reverse complement strand
AAAATAACGTCCTTGTCGGCTGTAGTCGTAACCTTTTAGACGAATACTACGTCTGTGGTGTTTTTTAGGGTTATATTTCATGTATTAATAAGTGTATGAATTTTAAAATTACTCCAAACATTTGCGAACTTTGGGGGTTAATTAGCTGATAGGCTTTGGCTATCAGCTCGAAGCATTTCCCTTTATTATTAATAGGCAACTTATGTTATTAAAACTCTCTTTGTTATTTGGGACTTTCTTTTTTATGGAAGGTTTTGCGTGGTTTACACACAAGTATATCATGCACGGTTGGATGTGGCGTTGGCACGAATCCCACCATGTACATCATAAGGATGTTTTAGAGAAAAATGATTTATTCTCGGTTGTTTTTGGTATTAGCTCTACCCTAACCATTGTTGTGGGGGATATCTATGCTGACTTCTGGTACTTGTTTTGGATTGGGTTGGGTATCGCTTTGTACGGAACATTCTACTTTATTTTCCACGATATTATCGTACATCGTCGTGTTAAAATAAAATATATTGCCAAGAATAAGTACATGAAACGCATTATGAAAGCTCATTATGTGCATCATAAGGTGCATACTCGTGAAGGTGCAGAAGCCTTTGGTTTTTTGTATGCCCCTAAAAAATATGAAGCCTAAATGCGTTCAATATTATCTTCCTGAACCAGTTCTAAGTGTTGGTAGCGGAGGTATAATTGAGCTAACACAACGACATCCTCTCGACAATAACGAGCAATTTTGTCAAGGTCTTGCTCTTTATAGAAAGCAGTATTGACCATATCGCCACTGAGTTCGTTCTTACTCGTAGGAATATGTAGGATTTCGGAAAGTAATTCTAAGGAGGTATAGTGCTTTTTATCGCCGAATTTCCACATTTCAAGGGTGTCTAAATGAGGAATTTCCCATGGTTTTTTACCTGCTACTTGCAAGGCTTTAGGAATTTCAATGCCATTTATCAACATTCGACGGCATAGATAGGGATAATCAAATTCTTTCCCGTTGTGGGCACATAGAATCAGGTCGCTAGGACGGTACTTTTTTTCGATTAATCTCTTGAATTCTCGTAAAAGTTCTTCCTCGTTGCTTCCAGCAATAGCCTTCGCTTTTAGGCATAATTCTTCGTTTTCATTCCAGTGGAAGAAACTCATGCCAATTACGATGACTTTGCCAAATTCAGCATAAATGCCTGCACGGTCAAAATAAAAATCGTTGTCGCTTAATAGATTAGGATTTGGTAAAAAACTTGCTTTATGTAACCAAAGCTTCTGCATACGTTCAGACAGATTGCTTAAATCGGCTTCACCCGACACCGTTTCGATGTCGATAAATAGCAAGTTTTTTATCAGTTTGTGAAATTCCATAAGATATATAATGTTATTCGTGTAGAATGCCTTTTAAATTAGTAGGCATAATGGTAATTAGATTTTCTTCTCGAATGCTTTCTGGAACGAAAACGAATTTCTTATCATACAAGGCTAAACCGATGTAATAACTTACCCAATATTCGTTATTGATATGAAAAATATCGGGTGAAATGGGTTCTATTTTTGCCATTCCCCCCGCAGGAATAGCCTTGATTGAATAGCGTAATTGTGCCGTTTTGATTTCGTTACCGTTTACATCCACTCCGTAGCCACGAGAAGTAACAAAAATAGTATCAATATCTGTTTTAAGGCGGTTAATCAAAAAAACATCCCATTGGTTTAATGCCTCATCTGTTTTGATCACAGCGACTTTAATTCCTTCTACCACAGGAATAATAATATCTTTTTTCATACGGTTAATAATATCTCTTTATTTACGCTATTAGTTCCATTTCAAATAATTCAACTAAATGCTGTTTCATTTTTTCGGCAACCTCTTTCATATCTAGTGTTTTGCCTGTCTCTTTTTCCAAAGATGTAACAGCTTTATCATCAATTCCACAAGGGACAATATTACCAAAATAACGTAGGTCAGTATTGATATTTAAGGCAAATCCATGCATGGTTACCCAGCGACTTGCTTTCACGCCCATTGCACAAATTTTACGAGGAAATAATTGCTTTTCAAAGTCAACCCATACGCCAGTGAGTCCGTTGATTCGCCCTGCTGAAACACCATAGTCGGCACAAGTACGAATTACCGCTTCTTCCAAGAAACGCATATACTTGTGAATATCCGTAAAGAAATTGTCTAAGTCCAAAATCGGATACCCTACCAATTGCCCTTTGCCATGATAGGTAATATCTCCTCCCCGATTAATTTTGAAATATTGAGCATCGTTTTGTTTTAACCCTTCTTCATCTAATAACAAGTGCTCAGGCTTGCCACTTTTTCCCAAAGTATAAACATTGGGATGCTCACAGAATAATAAAAAATTGGGTGTTGGCGTGGCCTCCTCTGGACTCACTCCTTTATTATGGAGTTTAATTGCAATGATTTCAGCGTGAAGTTTTTCTTGATAATCCCAAGCTTCTTGATAATCAATGATTCCTAAGTCTTGAAACCGTACTTGTTTATGTTGTGCCATATTTTCAAAGATACAAAAGAGTACTTTGTATCTGGTTTAATGGAAGTAATAAATTATCTATTATGTTATGCAACGTTTGGGAAAACTACACTGTCTAGTTAAAAATAGCCTCCATGCTAACTGAATGTAATTATGGTATTAAAAAATCATCAGGTTGTTGCACAAGGTTTATCCACAAATATACATAAAAAGGATGTACTGACATTTTTGATTACGATGTTGTCGGGTACATAATAAGGTAAAACATAAGGATAGACCAAAGAAGTTCAGTGAATAAGGAAGCTTGCAATAATTTATTTTATGACTTAACTATCTGTGAAGATGAAATTGAAAACGCTAGTAGTGTATTTGCTCTGTAGCTTAGTAATGACTCTTTATTCAAAAGGGCAAACGAAGGATTATACTGATTTTCAGACGTGGTATGGAGCTGGTTTAAAGCTAGATTTACCTAAAGGTTTTGACTTCACTACCCAGTATCGTATCCGTATTGTCGATGATGCTAGTACTGTGAAAGGCTCGTACATTACAGGGCAACTAGATTATAAGATTAACTCTTATTTAAAAACCTTGGCCGCTTATCGTTTAGCTTTATTAACTGATGGCGTTTATCACCGCTTTGGAATAGGTGCCGAGGTAGAAAAGAAATTTCATAGACTCGAATTCTCCTTTCGTCCTATTGTGCAGTACCAAAAGCAATATTTTGAAGGAGACGATGAGAAAACAACAGACTCAGATTATTTCTTGAGAACTAAAGGGGAAATTGGGTATCAATTGACCAAACGCTGGGACTTGAGTGCAAGTGCTGAACCATTTTTTAACCTAGAAAGTATGGCAGGCGTAAGTAATATGCGGAATATGTTCAATGTCAAGTATAAGGTAACGAAGCAAATACGCTTAAATCTATACTATCTTTGGCAAGCAGATTGGTCTAAAAAGAATGATAGAAATAACCATATCGTAGGTTTTAACATTGATTATACATGGAAACCATTTAAAAAATAAATTTATATAATTCCTACTGGCAATCTGGTAGGATTTTTTTGTAAAAGTAAGCGTGACACATTTATCGTGACCTAGTGTATTTACTTCGTCTGAAGTACAGAAACAAAAAGTAAATATAATCCTATTTATGGCACAACACCTAGAACTAGGCGAGCGAGGCGAAGCTTTGGCAGCCGAATTTTTAATTGAAAAAGGCTTTCAAATTTTGGCTAAGAATTACCGTTATGGAAAGGCCGAAATTGACTTGATTGTGAAGAAAGACATTTTTATTGTTTTTGTAGAAGTAAAATCATTAACTAACCTACGATTCGGAATGCCTGAAATTGCAGTTGATAAGAAGAAAATCTTCTTGATAAAAAAAGCTGCCGATAATTATGTCTATCGAAACGACTGGCATGGACAAATTCGTTTTGACATAGTCTCTGTTATTTTTAGAGCCAATAAGACTGAAATCATGCACTTTGAAGATGCTTTTTATTGACTTCTTGCATATACACCCACCCAAAGTTTACCTTTGTAGTAGAGAGTCTAACAAAAGCATAACCCATGATTGAAAAACGCTGGATATATAAACCACAGCCTAATCCCGCTACCGTTGATGAATTAGTCGGTAGTATTAATCTTGTTCCCGAACTAGCAACGCTTTTAGCCCAACGAGGTATTGCCTCATTTGACGAAGCGAAAGCTTTTTTTCGTCCCGATTTAGCCCATTTGCATAACCCATTTTTGATGGCGGATATGGAAAAAGCGGTAAATCGTTTAACGGATGCCTTGGACAAACAAGAGAAAATCTTGGTTTATGGCGATTATGACGTGGATGGAACGACCTCTGTGGCTACTTTTTATGGTTTCTTGAAAAAACATATTTACCATAATGCGGAGGATTGTCCGTTGGAATTCTATATTCCTGACCGTTACAACGAAGGGTATGGTGTTTCGCAACAAGGGGTAGAATATGCAGCCAATAATGGCTTTGGCTTAATTGTAAGTTTAGACTGTGGGATTAAATCAAAAGATAAAATTCAGTGGGCAAAAGATCACGGGGTTGACTTTATTGTTTGTGACCACCACCGCCCTGACGAAGGAGATTTGCCTCCTGCTGTGGCGGTTTTAGACCCAAAACGCTCTGATTGTCCATATCCTTTTAAGGAACTAACAGGCTGTGGAGTAGGCTTTAAATTGCTACAAGCTCTGTGCCAGCGTCAGGGAATTTCAGAAGACTTACTTTTACCCTACCTAGATTTAGTCGTGACGAGTATCTCTTGTGATATTGTTCCGATTGTGGG
>JALRIJ010000242.1 GCA_023255485.1 Flectobacillus sp. | reverse complement strand
TTTCAAATTGAAGTTTGTATTCACACGACCCGTAAAACGTTCAAATCCTGTATTCAACAAAATACCATCTTGTTTCGTGTAACCACTTGAGAAAGCATAGCTACCTGCTTCTGTTCCACCTGTCACCCCTAAAGTATAGTTTTTGGTAGGAGCATTGTTGAAAATTTCATCCAACCAGTTTGTTCCTTGTTTGCTTACTGGAATATTAGCCGTAAAATTCGTAGGAATTACAGGCGTAGCTCCATTACCAAAATAGGGGTGAGAAGGAGTTTGTCCGTTGTTTTTCTGAGCTGTCCACAACATATCTGCAAATTGCTGAGCATTCAATACCCCTGGCAATTCTGGCACTACTTGCGAACCCATGAAAGCATCAAAAGTCAACTTTGTTGTACCAGCCTTACCACCTTTTGTTGTTACGATTACGACCCCGTTACCAGCACGAGCACCATAGATAGAAGCAGAAGAAGCATCTTTCAATACTTGTACGCTTTCAATATCATTTGGGTTAATATCGTTCAAACCAGTTTGTGTAGGCACTCCGTCGATTACATACAAAGGTTCGTTATCCCCTACCGTACCAAAACCACGGATACGTACCATCGTACCTCCACCAGGACCACCTTCTTGAGCAACTGTTACCCCTGCGATACGTCCTTGTAAAGCCTGACTAACTCCTGTTGAAGGAACAGCTAATAAGTCTTTAGAAGAGATTGTACCAACCGCACCCGTAATGTTCTTCTTTGATTGCGTCGAATAACCTGTTACGATAACTTCTGATAAGGCTTTAACACCCGATAAACTAACATTTACAACATCCTGACTACCAACGCTTACTTCTTTAGAATCATAACCAACATACGACACTACTAACACGTCTGTACTTCCTGCATTCAGGGAGAAATTACCCGAAACGTCGGTTGAAGTACCCGTTTTTGTTCCTTTAATCAAAATGTTAGCACCAATAAGTAACTCACCTGTGCTTCCGTCTTTCACGGTTCCTCGTATTGCCCTTCTTTCCTGTGCGGATAGCTGAAAACACAGCACTAATCCTACAAAAAACAAGGTAACCTTGAGTTTAGTAATTGTTAAATTCATAATTAGAAATTGTTGTTTGGACAAAAATTGGATTAAAAAAATCGTTACTAAAGAACAAGAACTTATGGCGGTAAGAAACCTGTACTACTTCTATGAATCTTAAACCTTAGCGTCAATAAGGCTTGAAATTTCTGTTTCGTAAATGGCAGGTGTTGCCCCTTTGCGAGTAGCTACCAAAGCCCCAACGGCACAAGCGTATGCCAGACACACTGCTGGCTCAATGCCTTCCAACCATTTTTTCAGGAACGAAGCCAAGAAGGAATCTCCACTCCCAATCGTATCTGCTACGGTTACTTTATAGCCCGTATGCTCTGCAAAAGCATTATCTTCTCCGATAAAAAAGGCACCATCTCCTCCACGTGTCACCACAATTGCTTTTAGGTCATACTTAGCTTTTAAGAATCGAGCATTCGTAACATCGTCTTCGTTCTGAGTAAACCATGAGCAAATAAGTGCTAATTCCTCCTCATTTACTTTTACAAAATCAGCCAATGCTAATAATTCCTCTACCAATTCTTGAGAATAGAAAGGCGTTCTTAGATTAACATCCAGCACTCGTAACGAAGCCAAAGAAGCCAGTTCGATTAATGCTTTTTTCGATTGAGGCTCTCTACAGGCCAAACTTCCAAAGACAAATACATCCGCAGCCTTCACGAGCGTTTTACTTACTTCATCTGCTTCGATAGCATCCCAAGCAGCAGGCGAAGCAATCGTATAAGATGGACTTCCCGCATCTGTCAAACTCACCTGTACCACTCCCGTTTCATAAATCAAATCACGTTGAAGAGCATCCGTATTGACAGTACGCTCGTTTAAGAAATTAACCAAGCCATCACCCAATTCATCCGCTCCAACTCTACTGACCATAGCAGCATCCATTCCTAATTGTCTTGCATGAACTACTACGTTCATGGGTGCTCCTCCTTCTACTTTTCCTGAGGGAAGCAAATCCCAAAGCGTTTCACCAAAACACACGATTTTATTCATCTTTTGAAGCATCTTTTTTACAAAATCAATTTGTACCTTTTTGAGAATTATTTATGCTTTTCTCATTTTGAGTGATGCAAACTTACTGCGACAATCCAGATTTGGCTTTTAGATTTGTGCTATTAATTATAAAAATTGTTCCAATTAAAAAAAATAACAGAAAAGTGCAATTGCAGGCATTGAGAAGGGTTTTAACGAAGCGATATTGTCGAATTTGTATCATAAATAACAAAATCGTATCATAGAGGAGGTACGTTTACTAGAATTGTATAGGTATAGAAAAACGATTTTAGAAACGAAGACATACGCTTTCACTCGCCCAAACAAAAAGCTCAACAATAATTGTTGAGCTTTTTGTACGAAACCAGTCATTTGGGTGGTAAATAGCTTAGAAATAAATTCAGGTTAATTAAAAGCCGCTAAATCACCAGTAGCATAATAGTTATAGAGTTTTCTTTTTAGCAGTAAATCATAACGAGCAACTTCGGCATTTTGTTGAATTTGAAAATAGTTATTCTTAATCATTTCAAAATCCTTAGCCGTTATTTCATTTTTTTGGAAACGAGCCAAGGAAGATTCAAAATACGACTTCCAAACCTCCATATTCTTATCTGCCGCCTCTTTTTGAGAAATAGCCGCTTGAACATTATTATAAGTAAAAACAGCTTCCTTATACATCTCTGTTCGGGCTGCTTGCATCGTAATTTGAGCATTATCAATACCCAAACGAGCCTGTTTTAGCTGATACTTTCGCATACCTCCCGTCACTAAAGGAATCGTAATTTGGAAGCCAACATAAACGCTTGCGAGTTGTTTCCACTGAGAAAAAAGCGATGTAGTCTTATAACTGTACTCATAAGAAGGCGATAAAGCCAAACGCAATTGTCCTGCCGAATAAACTGGTACGGTATCGTTACGCACGAGAGAAGTACCCTCCACTTCTTTAAATAAACTAGAAAAAGGCAACGACAGTCCTGCCGACAAAGTAATCGTAGGAAGATTACTTACATTGACCGCATCGTACTGCAAAGCCGCAATTTTTTGGTTTAACTGAGGGATTTTTGTAGTGGGATGCCAAGAAGCTAACCGATAATACAAATCAAATTCTCGCTTAAATTTAGGATTAGGTTTTACGTCGGGACGCTCTTCCAAGAATTCTTCTACCTCCAGTGATAAAGGATCTGGTAAAGCCAAGAGTGTTCCCAAATTAAGCTGAGCTACTTTCAACTCATTCTTATATTTCATACAGATAAATTCATCATTAGCTATCTGTGCCTGCCATTCCAAGACACTATAAGAGGGGTCTTTCGTACCTTGTAGAGGTTGCTGAACCATGGCTAGTTGTTCTTTAGAAACCGCCAATTGACGTTCAGCATTTTTGAGATACACTTTATTTAAGAGCAGTTGAAAATAGGCTTGCGTAATTTGAATTGCAATTTGCGACATTCCACGTGTTTCTTGCAAAATAGCGATTTCTTCTTCTAACACACTTTGCTCATGGGTATTTCGTTTTCTTCCACCCGCCCAAACGACCTGATTCATCGACAAACCAACAATATTATTCACAAAACCATTCGTTGCATATTGATAAGTAGTTGGGTCAAGCGAACGCCCAAGAGCCAAGGTAGGACTGACCGCCAACTGAACCGTTGGATAAAGATCTTTTTGAGTATAGGCAACTTTTTCACTCGCCAATTCTTGATTTAGGCGATTTTGTTTAATCTGTAAGTTATTAATTTGAGCATAGCGAATACATTGCCCTAAACGCCAAACTGTTGTTTGCCCCCAAAGCACATTAGGCAACCAAAAGCCCTGAATAATGCAGTAAAAAAGAGCTAAGAGAGGTTTCATAAGTAGTAATTTGCATAAAAGGAAGCGAGTAAGAATACAAAAGCGATTACCATTTACATGAGTAATCGCTTTTACTAAAAATGGTTCCTCGCTTACTTTATTTCAAAATAGGTAAAGCAACAGGTGTACAAGTTGTACAAGGATTACAAGCAGCTCCTGTAAGACCTCCTACTGTTGAAGTAACTCCTGAAAGTACAGAGCCAACCGTTGACTTAACACCAGCAACTGTAGTATGTAAAGTGGAGCTAAGTCCTGAAGTAACACCAGAAAGTGTTGAACCTACGCCAACGCCTGGTAAACATACAGCAGGAGTTGAGCCAGAGACAGCAGGCAGACTTGTGGAAAGCGACAGACCAACTGGAGCAGAAACAACAACAGTTCCTACTTTGGGTACAGAAACTACAGCTCCAGCACCTACGCCTACACCAGCACCTACCGATCTAGAATTTACGTTAACACCAGTACCTACCGAAGGAAAAACAGCAACTTGAGCATTAGAGATAGCAGCAGAGCTAACTAAGAACGAGGCAATGATAAATAGTCTTTTCATTTTTTTGTTGGGTTAATTTTTGGAGGGTTAAATTTAATGAACGACGGTTTAAGCAGATGTTATCACAATAAAAGAGATAAACGCTAACTAACCGATTTTCAAGCATATATACGAAAAGACTTTTTTTTTGGATGCTATTAAATTGAACAAAAGCTATATTTACTTTTATTTTTTCAACATAAGAGGAAAATGGTAGATAATGGGAAGAATCAAAGTGATAAAAACTAAACATTTGTTATTTTTTTATCTAAAAAACATCTCTGATTTATACAATCAGCATGCAAATTGTGGACAGCACTAGTTAATAAGGCATTTTTCTGCTAATCGTGGGGAGGGAGAGGGAG
>JALRIJ010000241.1 GCA_023255485.1 Flectobacillus sp. | reverse complement strand
ACGATTTCGGTGGCTTTTTTGTTATTAGCCTTTTCTGTTCCCTTAGTTTCTGCTATTTCAGACTATACAGGAAAGAAAAAAGCCTTTATGAAAATGTATTGCTATCTGGGCTCTATCAGTTGTATGTTGTTGTACTTTTTTGAGGAGGGGCATTATTATTTGGGAACATTCGCCTTCTTATTTTCGATTGTAGGTTGGGGAGGAAGTATCGTTTTTTACAATTCCTATATGCCCGATATTGCTACCGAAGACCGTTTTGACTCCTTGAGTGCTAGAGGTTTTTCGATGGGTTATATTGGGAGTGTCTTGTTATTGATTCAGAATTTAACGATGGTCTTAAAACCAGAATGGTATGGGGGAATTACAGGTGGACAAGCCTCTCGAATTTCGTTTTTGTCGGTAGGGCTTTGGTGGATTTTATTCGCCCAAATCCCTTTTCACTATTTACCCGAAACAAGCAATGCTCGCAAAACAGGAGGGAAGTGGCTCTTGAATGGTTTTAAAGAATTGAAAAAAGTCTTTCATGAATTGCAGGGCTTACCCAATACGAAGCAGTTTTTATTATCCTTTTTCTTTTATAACATGGGAGCTCAAACGGTGATGTATTTGGGTGCTTTGTTCGGAAGTAAGGAACTAAAACTTCCCGATGATGCTCTGATTATTACGGTGTTGTTGATTAACTTGATTGCTATTCCTGGGGGTATTTTATGTGCTAGGTTATCGAATAAAATCGGTAATGTGAAAGCCCTTTCGGCAATTGTATTGATTTGGATTGTGATTTGTATTGGAGCGTATTTTGTTTATACCCAGATGGAATTCTATGTGTTAGCCACAGGCATTGGTTTTGTGATGGGTGGTATTCAATCGCTTTCTCGTTCAACGTATGCCAAGTTAGTGCCTGAAAATACACACGACTCGGCTTCGTATTTTAGCTTTTATGATGTCTGTGATCGTCTTTCAACGGTTTTCGGAACGTTTATGTTTGGCTTGGTGAATCAGATTACGGGAAGTATGCGTTTGAGTGTTTTGTTTTTAACCTTGATTTTTGCCATCGGTTTCGGCTTATTATCTCGTACTAAAGCCATTCATTCAGTTTAGAATTTATTCATTTTTTGAGTTTAGCCCCATAAAGTTTCAAAAACCTTATGGGGCTTTTTAGAAGGCATATCTTATAAAAGCTAGTAATAAAACCTAATCCCTCCAATCCAAAATCCAACATTCAAAATCCATCATCTCCCTATATTTCCAAAATCAGTGTTTCCTTTTGCTCTTTGTATTCTTCTGGTAAGGAATCGAAAATGCTTGCTTTAAGAGCCTTTAAAATGGCTGATTTCATAAAGTTCTTATGCGTTACCAGACTTACCTCACGGACAGGAGCAGGAGAACGGAATTTGCGAATCATATTGGTTTGATGTTCGACAAAATCCATCGTTGCTAAGGCTGGCAAAATCGTGATACCCTGATTTCGTTCTACCATTTTGCGGAGGGTTTCCAGACTTCCCGCCTGATATTCAAACTGATTATGTCCGATAGATTTACGTTTTAATTCACAGAGGTTTTCAATTTGCGAACGCAAGCAATGCCCTTCTTCCAATAGCCATAATTCTCTGGGGTCAATTTCTTCTGAGAGTGCATATTCTTTTTGGTACAAGCTATTTTCTTTAGAAACATACAGGACTAACTCTTCGTAGAAAATAGGATGTTCCAATAGCGATGCGTTCAGGAGTGGAGTTGCCAACAAACCAATATCCAAATCGCCTTTTTGAAGGGCTTCTATGATGCGTTCGGTTGTTAATTCTTTAATTTTAAGCTCAACATTGGGGTATTGAGTCAAGAATTCATTCAAAAATAAGGGCAATAAGTAAGGGGCAATCGTCGGAATAATGCCTAGCCGAATTTCACCTGCAATCTCATTTTTTTCGGCACTGATTAAGGCTTTTATCCGATTAAATTCAGAGAGGGTGACACGAGCCTGCTCAATAATTTCTCGTCCAATTTGGGTTACTCGTACAGGGTGACTACTTCTATCAAATATTTTTACGCCTAATTCGTCTTCAATTTTTTGTATTTGCATACTCAATGTCGGCTGTGTAACGCAACAAAAGTCGGCTGCTTGAACAAAATTTCGGTGGTTATCTAAGGAAATAATATACTCTAATTGGGTGATTGTCATTTATTTAAACTTATGTATAGTTTTTGTCTATAATGTTATAGTGAATATCAATTTGATTGTAAGGTCTTTTGTTCAGACCTTTGCACCTCCAAAAGGACAGGGGAGGTTCTTGATTAATCTCAGTTAATTAACAAATATTAATAGGTACTTGATTCCCTGCGTTACTTTATATTTGAATAACAGTTTTTCAATATAAATAATTTCATTTCAAAATTCCTACAAAAATGTCAAACAGAATTTTAGGTTTAGGAGCTGAGTTTCCAGCATTCAACAAAACAGCAGTTGTATCACTTGAAAAAGGAAACGAGTTTCAAAACATTACCTCAGAAGACCACAAAAATGCAGACAAATGGTTAGTAATGTTCTGGTGGCCAAAAGATTTCACTTTTGTTTGTCCTACAGAAATTGCTGCATTCAACGACAAAGCAGAAGATTTTGCAGACCGTGATGCCGTATTAATCGGTGCTTCTACGGATACTGAATTCGTTCACTTAGCATGGAGAAACAATCACGATGATTTACGTGGTTTAAGATTCCCAATGTTAGCAGATACTTCTAAATCATTAGCTGAAGACTTAGGTATTTTAGAAGAAAATGAGAAAATCGCTTACCGTGTAACATTCATCGTTGACCCACAAGGTATTATCCGTTGGGTATGTGCTAACGATTTATCAGTTGGCCGTAATGTTGACGAAGTTCTTCGTGTATTGGATGCTCTTCAAACAGACGAACTTTGCCCATGTAACTGGAAACAAGGAGAAGCTACTTTGTAATTTGTAGCCCCTTTGTAAACAAGAAAGAGGTGTGTAAAAAGTTAAAAGTTTATAAGATTAAAGCTAAAAGCAGACGTTTAGTTTTGCTGAATAGAGAGTTTTAAAATAATATTTCTTAGAATATTATTTGGCGAAAAATACTTTAAGCCTTAAACTCTACACTTTTTACCCACCTTCTATTTTCCTCCTAATTGATTTCATCTCCCCCTACAATTTTCCTGAATTATGTTAGTTAGCGAAACTAAAAAAGGACTGTTTGCTGAGTTAAACTTAGCAGCCGACCTTGAAAGCATATTAATCGACCGTTTGAATGCTACAGACAGTCGTTATTTAAAAGACCTTAAAATCAATGTTGCCAACTCAATGAAGGCAAAAACATTGACTGAAAAAGAAGCTGCTTTATTGGCTCTTAGCATTGCAATCAACGAAAAAGAAACCGTTTTGATTGCCGCTTTAGAAGAGTTAGCAAGAGCAAGAGGAGCAGAAGAAAAAGAATTGAATGAAGTTGCTGGTTGTGTTTCGTTGATGAACGCCAACAACATCTTCTACCGTTTTAGACACTTCATGGACAAAGAGAGTTATAACAACATTCCAGCAGGTATCAGAATGTCCATCATGATGAATCCTGTATTAGGAAAAGAGTTTTTTGAATTAATGAGCCTTGTGCTTTCGGCGGTAAATGGTTGCGAAATGTGTGTTACTTCACACGAAGCATCGGTTAAATCGCACGGAGCAACAGAACAACGTATTTTTGACGCTGTTCGTTTAGGAGCAATTATGAAAAGCTTTATTGTATTGTTATAATGAAAAAGCCCTTTGATTTGAGTCAAAGGGCTTTTGTTATTTTTTTAGGAGTCCATTTACTTCTTTTAGCCACACATCTCTTCCTTCGCAATTCCAGTGGGTATCGCTGGTTAAGTAATAACGTTTCCCCGAATTCTTAAAGACTTGGTAGGTATCAATAAAGGGTACTGTTAAGGATTTATCTGTCTGAATACGCTCAATGACATGATTGTAGTTACCCATGTTAGGTGCGATTACACTTACCTTATTGGGAATAATCGATAAATAAACCTTGTCGAAACCAAGCTGTTGGTATTGCTTACTGGTCTGGTTGATATGACTAACCATCGTGTCCACTTCTGCCTTACTAATAGGGAAGAAAGACGATTTTTCATGGGTTGAATCAGCTTCTTCAAAGTAAAAAAGAGCATCTTTTTTAGGAGAAAGAACGACTTTATTTTCTACTCGATTAAATAAACGTAGATTCATATTCGCCTTCCATTCCCTCAAAGTCAGTACCCAATCATAGTTGAATAATACGTGCTCTAGTCGCTCTTCAATTCCTTCGGGGATAAACAACGTAACGAAATCATCTATTCGTTTAAGAATAGGCGAGGGCGTTTTAATAGCCTCTTCTGGCTTACTTGTTACAACAAACTCGTTGGCATTATGACTAAAATGTCCTTTCACACTGCGTTCTACGCTTTCTAGGATAAGAATATTCGTTGCATTGGTGTCCAATTGAATCGACTTACTTTTGTCCCAATGAATGTAGGTGTATTGGGTACTTGCTACGTCATTCGCATGTACTCTACTTTCTTCAGTAAAGCTGTCGCCGATAATGTACAAGTGTACCTTACTACTCGTTTTCTTTACCGAAGGAGGAGGACACGCTTTGGCCTGTTCCTTGAATTGGGGTAAATAGCAGAGGCGATACAAATCACCGTTTCGATAATCATCTGAAAACAGGTGATTACTTGCTGCCCAACGATAGACAAGTGGAGAGTAACCCTCCAGCCAAAAGCACAAGGCGATGATAAGGGTACTCAAGACTATTATTTTCTTACGTATTGTCATAAAAACAAAGGAAGCTTCTTCTAAAACTGAAAATA
>JALRIJ010000240.1 GCA_023255485.1 Flectobacillus sp. | reverse complement strand
AACTAAAACCTGCTCAAGAAATCGGCTGGTTAGTCGTAACCTTAGCGATGGACTTAATCCAAATGGTACGTGAGGATGGTCAAGTATTTAACTATAAAGACCATCAAAAAGTAAGTTGTGAATTGGTAGAGGAGTCAGTCACCCTTAAAAGAGTGCAAGTGTAGTGTTACAAGAGCAAAATGAAAAGCGTATTTTGGCGACACAATTTGTCTTTTGGTCGCTAATGCTACTTAGCATTCGTTGAGTATAAATAAATGTATTTTCTTTGTACTGTTGAATGGCTGATTTAAAGTATATGGTCGCTTTACAATTAGCTACTCAAACTCCTACAGAAACATATCAAAAAGAGGGAATCGTCGTTAAGATGTTCCCTCTTTTTGTTTTACTGCAAAATCTTAACAGGCTTTTTGTTCTCGTCGATAGCTACAAACGTGAAGGTTCCGCTAATGGCTTTTTCTCGTTGGTCAGCATACATTTGCTCCACAAAAATGTCAATATGTACTTTCATGCTCGTATTACCGATGTGGATGACCCTTCCAATTAATTCAATAAATGTTCCCGCAGGAATCGGTTTATTGAAATCGATACGGTCGCTGCTTACCGTTACCATGCGTTGACGACTAAATCGGGTTGCTGTAATAAAAGCTACTTCGTCCATTAAGTGCATGGCTGTGCCACCAAATAGCGTGTCATAATGATTGGTGGTATTCGGAAAGACCGCTTTGATAATGTGCGTTTCCGAAGCCTTGATTCGTTCTTCTAAATTCATCTTTTGTATGTTATAATTGGGTATTTGTTGCAATGGCAACATTATAACTATGAAGATAGACATGAATTGGAATTAAAAAGAGCACGATGCTATTTTTCTTCAATGCTATAAGGTAAAAATTCGTTCACATTGGTTCCGTAGCGATGCAAATCTCGGATAATGGTCGAGCTAATTGGAGCGAGGTGCGGAGAAGTAATCAGAAATACCGTTTCCATTCCTTGAACCAAATGACGGTTTACTTGTGAAATAGAGTTTTCGTACTCGAAATCCGTTGTATTTCTTAGACCTCTCAGTAAAAACTTGGCCCCCATTTCGTTCGCAACAGTTGCTGTTAATTGATTGTAGGCGATTACACGGACGTTTTTTCCTGCAAAGGTTTCTTCAATCCAAGCAATCATTTTTTCAATCGGAAAGTAACGGGCTTTGTTCGCATTATGACCAATACCGACAATTACCTCGTCGAAAAGCGGTAAAGCCCGCAATACAATGTCCTCGTGTCCTTTCGTAAAAGGATCAAAAGAACCAGGGAAAAAAGCAATTTTCTTGTCCACTAGCGTACAGTTTAATTGTCAATGTTATGAATAATGAGGGATAAATTGATTACTAAAAAAAGGAGCTTTTAGAGCATCCTGTGCTTCCTGTAGTTGAATAACAGGAATATAGTCGCTTAGTACTTGATAATCTAGTTGGGTATTTATAGTGTTCTCTATTAATGTAAACGATACTTCTTCAGGAGCAAATCCTAGCTCATTAATAGCATACAACGCAAAGAATACAAGCTCTTCACTAGTTTGATAAGCGAAGCGATTGCAGAATTGTAGTTCTCCATGTTGAGCAATAACCAAAAAGAAATGATTCGAATATACATGAAGATGAGCCTTAATCGTGGTACTTTTCTCCAACAAAAGATAGTCACAAATAATCGTTGAAAGGTGTTGGAATGAAATATTGACAAAAGGATATTGCTCTGAAATCCAATGGTATAAATGGCTGTTTTCTGCAAAAATAATAGCGACTCCCTGTTGTGTCATGTGATTGACGTACACTTCTTGTTCTACAGTGAGAGCATTCCCTTTGGCCAATTGAAGGTATTGTGTTGCGTATTCTTTTTGAAATAAAGCAAGTGGAATATGCGTAAATTCTTGGTTATCGAAGCTCACTCGAATGGCATTCCATTTGATGGACGCTAGCAAACGGTGTGTCGTATAAAGAGCTTGAAGCTTTTCTAATAACGAACCTTCCTGATCAGCTACGGTATAATATTCTAACCAGTGAACTTCTGAATCCGTTTTTTCTTTTGCCCAACAACAAAAATAATGCTCATTGATTTCGAGGTATAAGGTATATAATTTCAGGTTTTCAAACTGAAATAGAGGGGTAGTAAACTGTTGAGTAAGTATGAATCCTTTTTTCAATGGTCTCTAAATTAAAAGTCAACGGTCTAATAAATAAACCGTTTAGTTGTTAGTAAATCGCTTAACTGATGGCAACGAGAGAAAATTCGATGCACATTTTCGGCGGGTAATGCTTTAATCTCTTCAAAGGTCATCCAACGGATATCGTCAATAATTTGTTTTGTCATTTCTGGGTCAACACCTTTGCTGACTTCACCATTGAGAATGTTAACTTTAAAAAAAAGTTCAATGGCATGAAGTGGTGGAGCTAAGAATTCGTTGACAAAGAGCATTTCACCTACTTCGATGTCTGTGTGTGTTTCTTCTAAAAACTCACGAGTAAGCCCCTCAATTACCGATTCTCCAAATTGTAAACCACCACCAGGGGGACACCAAAAGTCGCCACCTTTTACAACACCTAAATGGTTTATCATCAAAATACGTTCGTTTTTAATACATAATCCACAAACCCGTAAACGTAATTGTTGTCCATAGAGTGTTACTACTTGTTGGTGTGCAATATCCATATTTTTTCGTAAATTTGCGTAAGTTCTCGGCAAAGTTAATCGTGTCAATGTTTTTTTTCCTAATCTTGCCCATAATATCTAATATCACTTAGTCGATTACTCAAATTCTGATAAATCAATTCACAATTCTTAAATTCAAAGAATGCTTAGCGTATCCAATGTATCTCTCCGTTTTGGTAAACGGGTTCTTTTTGAAGATGTTAATATTAAATTTACCGAAGGTAACTGTTATGGTTTAATTGGTGCGAACGGAGCAGGAAAGACCACTTTCTTAAAAATCCTTTCGGGCGAAATTGAATCGCAAACGGGTTCTGTATCCATGAATCCGGGAGAACGTATGTCCATCTTGAGACAGAATCATTTTGAGTATGAAGACTATACCGTTCTTGAAACGGTTATCATGGGGAATAAACGCCTTTATGACATCATGCAAGAAAAAGATGCTATCTACTTAAAAGAAGATTTCACGGAAGAAGATGGTAATCGTGCGGCTGATTTAGAAGCAGAGTTCGCTGAAATGAACGGTTGGGAAGCTGAATCAGACGCAGGTATGTTACTCGGAGGTTTAGGGATTAAAGAGGACTTACACTATACACAGATTAAAGACCTCAACGGTTCTGATAAAGTAAAAGTATTATTAGCCCAAGCATTATTCGGTTCTCCAGACATCTTATTACTAGACGAACCTACCAACAACTTGGACATTGAGTCGATTTTGTGGTTGGAAAACTTCTTGCAAAACTTTAAAAATACGGTAATTGTTGTATCCCATGACCGTCACTTCTTAGACAATGTGTGTACGCATATTGCCGATTTAGATTTCGGTAAGATTCAACTATATGGGGGTACTTATACGTTCTGGTATGAATCATCTCAATTAGCGGCTCGTCAGCGTTCGGATCAAAATAAGAAAGCAGATGAAAAACGAAAAGAATTAGAAGAATTTATCCGTCGTTTCTCTGCTAACGTTGCTAAATCTAAACAGGCAACTTCTCGTCAGAAAATGTTAGATAAATTGCATGTAGAGGATATTAAGCCTTCTTCTCGTCGTTATCCATTCATTAACTTCAAACCTGAGCGTGAAGCAGGAGATCAATTATTGACGGTAGAAGGACTTTCTGCAAAGTCAGACGATGGTTCATATTTGTTCAAAGATGTTTCGTTTACCATCAATAAAGGAGATAAAGTTGCCTTTATGTCTCGTGACTCATTAGCGGTAACGGCTATGTTTGACATTTTGATGGGTGAACGTAAAGCGGACGGCGGTGAGTTTAAATGGGGAGTAACAACTACTCAAGCATATCTGCCCAATGATAACTCCAATTATTTTGCTGATGGTAGCTTAAATTTGGTTGACTGGTTACGTCAGTATTCTACCGAAAAAGATGAAAGTTTTATTCGTGGATTCTTGGGTAGAATGTTGTTCTCGGGAGACGAAGCGTTGAAGAAAGCAACGGTAATTTCAGGGGGAGAAAAACAGCGTTGTATGTTTAGTCGTATGATGTTATCTGGAGCCAATGTTGCTATTTTTGATGAGCCTACTAACCACTTAGATTTGGAGTCTATCACAGCTCTGAACAACGGAATGGTTGAGTTTACAGGTACAATCTTGTTCACATGTCATGACCACCAATTGACACAAACAGTAGCTACTCGTGTTATCGAATTAGGTTCAAAAGGCTTCCTAGATAAGTTAATGACCTTTGATGAGTATATTTCTGATGAAAAAGTGAAAGCTCAAAAGGAAAAAATTTACTAAATAATAGCCCATAAAGAATAAAAACTTTATGGGCTATTATTTTTTTAGAAAATAGTTATTTCATTATCAGTGACTTATGAAAAATATTAAAATTTCTTTCTTTTTTGTTTGCTATTTAAAGAAAAAAGTCGGAATTTTGCAGTCCCGAAACACACCAAACAAGTCTTGGTAAATGTTGAAAGGAACTGGTTTCGTAGCTCAATTGGATAGAGCATCTCACTACGGATGAGAAGGTTTGGGGTTCGAATCCCTACGAGACCACCAGTATTTTATTATTTTAGTAACTAGTCTTTGATTGATTGGTTTCGTAGCTCAACTGGATAGAGCATCTCACTACGGATGAGAAGGTTTGGGGTTCGAATCCCTACGAGACCACTGAAAGCCCTGAGAAATCAGGGCTTTTTTGTTTTTATTACATGTCGTC
>JALRIJ010000023.1:15249-22563 GCA_023255485.1 Flectobacillus sp. | reverse complement strand
AAGTCCTATCTATCAGGACGACCGATGCAGTTTAATTCCCGAGCAATTGACTTCGTAACCCTAACAGGGTCGTTGACCGCTGTCAGGGTTGCGAAGTGAGTTCAAAATTCATCATCCAAAATCTTCTTCAAGTGTGGAAGTCCCATCGGGACGTCTGAATTTGTAATCTCCCCCAAAACACAAAAAACGGAAGCCCTAATCAAGAAGGCTTCCGTTTAAAACTAAAACATCAACTTAATAAAATAGAGATACTGATTCAACTTTAACATCTCAAAATGGTTTTTATATTGGGTTTTACTGTCTTGTTGTGATAAGTGTAATTATAAAGACGTTGCCAGTTGTTGCACGATTGTGTTGTTAAAAGCGTCTAGGTCAGAAGTCAGTTTATCGACAAGTTTTTCTGAACCTAAATAGACGATGGTTCGCTGATGAATACTTGTTGGAACGATGTCGAGAATATCTTCTTGTCCGTTGGATGCTTTTCCGCCTGCTTGCTCAATCAGATAGGCGAGGGGGTAACATTCATATAAGAGACGTAATTTTCCGTTGCTTGCTTTGCGGGTGGGAGGGTATAAATAAATACCTCCTTTGAGTAAGTTTCTATGAAAATCTGCTACTAACGAGCCAATATAACGTGCCATACAGCCCGATTCGTTGCGGAGATTTTCGATAAACTGACGAATCGGATTACTGAACTGGTTGAAATAAGCTTCGTTGACAGAGTAAATTTTACCATCTTGAGGCATCTCCATACTGGTGTGCGAAAGGAAATATTCACCTAAAGAGTTTTCATAAGTAAAAGCATTTACTCCTTTACCTGTGCTATAGACCATAATCGTTGACGAACCGTATAAAATGTAGCCAGCAGCTACTTGTTTACGTCCACCTTGAAGAAAATCTTCGGAAGTGGCAGGTGTTCCAATTTCGCTTACTCGTCGGTAAATCGAAAAGATAGTACCAATCGAAACGTTCACGTCGATGTTGGATGAGCCATCGAGTGGGTCCATTGCCACGACGTATTTAGAATTCACATTGCCTGTTTGGATGATTTCATCGTCTTCTTCCGATAGAATACCCACTACTTGTCCGCCATTGACTAAGGCTCTAATAAAGCGGATATTGGCAATAATGTCTAACTTTTGTTGAGCTTCTCCCTGTACGTTATTACTACCAAATGCTCCTGTGATGTCGATTAACCCGGCTCGATTAATTTCTCGGTTAATAATTTTTGAAGCCAATGCAATATCTCTCAAAAGCTGCGAAAGCTCGCCTGTTGAGTAGGGGAATGCTTCTTGTTGCTTGTTGATAAAACGGTCGAGGGTTGTACCAACGGGTAGAGCTAATGAGTTGGATGTTTGCATAGCATTCACTTGTTAAAATTGTTTTTGGATAGTAAAATGAAGGGGACAGTATCCCCCCTGTCCCACTTCTAAACACTAATAAGTCTTACCTTCTTATTAGTGGCTCTCTAACCTCTCAACCTATCAAAGTTCTCTTGAAAAGCAATGGCTAAGGCTTTTGCTTTTTCATCATAATTATCTTTATCTGCCCATGTATTGCGTGGATTCAGAATGTTTACAGGAACATTGGGACATCTCTCTGGGATTGATAATCCAAAAATTGGATCTTTTTGGAAGTCAATTTGTGCAAATTCTCCTGATAAGGCAGCTCTAATCATCGAGCGGGTATAGGCTAATTTCATACGAGAACCTACGCCATAACCACCACCAGACCATCCTGTGTTAACGAGCCACACGTTTACATCGCCATTTTTTAATTTTTCGCCCAATAAGTTAGCGTATTTCATTGGATGAAGCGGTAAAAAAGCGGCTCCAAAACAAGCTGAAAACGTTGCTTGGGGCTCTTTTACTCCCATTTCTGTACCTGCTAATTTAGACGTGTAACCTGCTACGAAATAGAACATGGCTTGCTCTACCGTTAATTTTGAAATCGGAGGTAACACTCCAAAAGCATCGGCGGTTAAGAAGAAAATATTCTTTGCCGATTGTCCTACCGATGGCACTGCAATGTTAGGAATGTAGTTAATCGGATAGGCTGTTCTAGTATTTTCGGTCACACTCTGGTTCGCAAAATCAACGGTGCTTGTATCTGCAAAATAGCGGGTGTTTTCTAAGATCGATCCATAACGAATTGCTCCGTAAATTTCGGGCTCTTGCTCTTGGCTTAGGTTGACTACTTTTGCATAGCAACCGCCTTCAAAATTGAATACTTCTTTGTCTGACCAGCCGTGTTCGTCGTCGCCAATGAGTTTGCGATAGGGGTCTGTCGAAAGGGTTGTTTTGCCTGTCCCTGATAAACCAAAGAATAAAGCGGTGTCGCCATCTTTGCCGATGTTGGCAGAACAGTGCATTGCCATGACTTTTTTCTCTTCTGGTAATACGTAGTTTAGCACCGAGAAAATGCCCTTTTTCATTTCTCCAGCATAACCCGTTCCACCGATTAAGATTACTTTTTTAGTGAAATCAATAATCGTGAAATTGGCTTGGCGAGTACCGTCTATAGCTGGATTTGCTTCAAAAGCTGGAATATCTAAAATCGTCCATTCGGGCTCAAAATTATCAAGTTCTTCCGATGTAGGAGTAATGAATAAGTTATGGCAGAATAAATTATGCCAAGCTAATGTATTGATAACCAATATGCTGGTTTTGAACTCCTCACTTGCACAGGCATAAGCATAACGAGCATATAGTTTTTGGTCTGCGGCAAAGGCTAACATTTTTTGATAGAGAGCCTCAAATTTGTCTGATTCAAATGCTTGATTAATTTCACCCCAAGCGACGGTATCAGCGGTTTTGTCATCATAAACAATGAATTTATCCTTTGGCGAACGCCCTGTAAATTTTCCTGTATCGCACATTAAAGCTCCTCGGTCAGTGATAGTTCCTTCTCCGTTTTTAACGGCTTCTTCTACTAATTCAGAAACTTTCAAATTCAAGTGAACTTGAGGGTGTAATTGCAACACAGGATGCTTTACACTAGGTTGGTTTACTACCTGAACTTCGGTTGTTAGGATGTCATTTTTCATGGCGAAACATGCGGATACATGTGTTTATTTTTACGTTGTACCAATAGCAAAAGGGTAAGCTTGCTTAACTAAATATCTTACCGATTTGCTGATACAAAGATGGTTTTGCGTAAAAATAAAAACAAGCGAAAATTCGCCAAATAGATAAAATTTTATGAAATGTTAAAAAAGTTATATGATTTGGCATTTTGTGTTGCAGAATTGTACTTAAAGATTAAAAACGTGTAAAAAAGACACAAAATGACTTTTTGCCCGAAATGATATGGATCTGTACTTGAATATAGGAACTAGAAGGGGAGGAGAATTGGAAGGAGTCGCTTGAATGTTAGCTTAGAAAATTCGTGAAGAATTTCCTAAGCTAATAAAATGTGATAAATGTTGGGTGTGAAAATATTCGTTTTGTCACCTATTCTTCTTCTCTCGAATCGAAGAAATACTCTCTTGGAGTTTGTTGTGTCATCTTTTTGAAGGCTCTGTTGAATGCTGTTTTAGAATTAAATCCTACTTCAAAAGCAATGGCAAGCATGGTATATTGACGGTTTTTGGGGTCTTCAAAACGAGTTTTGAATTCTTCAATGCGATACGAATTAATAAAGTCAAAGAAATTTTTTTCATATACTTCATTGATGATTTTAGAAAGTAAATGGGGAGAAATTTTAAGCATCCCCGATAATTCGTTGAGGGTTAAACCGACATTGGTGTAGGGGCGTTCTTGACTCATAAAGGCATCAATGCTTTCTTTCCAGACAAGGAGGCTTTCGTCTTTTTCGACTTCTGTGATGACAGGATTCGGAAGATTATTGGTGATGACTGTATCTTCCACAGGAGCTGAGCTCGTTGGGTTTCTAGTGTCGATAGTAGGCATTTTTTCCCGATGAATTTTGAAAATCTCAGGCTGATGAATAGCAAAATATCCTAGAAAATACGGAATTGATGAAAAGGCTAACCAAATAATATCAACGCTCTTATCGGTAATCAAGACGGTATTTAAGTTGAGAATATCGCCAGAAAAAAGTAATACGCCTGTCACCGCCCAAAGCACAAGACATACCCCTTGAATGACAATAACAGTCATTAAGTAATTGGTATTCTGTTCTTTAGAAGCTTGGGTAGGGTACTGCTTATTATAAGTCTTCAAGGAGTCCCAACATTTTATCCAGTAATACAGGTTGACTCCCCAAGCAACAACACCACTCACAACAGAGACATGATGATAATCGGGAGATTCGTTTAACATTCTTAGTAGTAACTCTTTTGAGTTCATCAAAAAATAGGGGAGATATACTAAAAACTGAACCGCAGGAAAGATAAAATGCAACCACCACTTAGCAGGTAGTTGCGGGGTTTTATAAAATAGCTTTTGTAGGTAAAAATAAAATAAAGGAGCGTATAAAAATAGGACAAAATTAGGGATTAATAAGAGCTTGCTATATTGTTCTGCAATGACACGATAACCCGTTAAAGTTTTCATAATCAAGACTAAAGAAGTGAATGCAATCGATATGACAAGCCATTTGTTAGCTTTTCGATTATAGTCTTGCATCGTCGGAATAGCGATGATTAAGAGGATGCCTTGGAAGGCAGAAAATAGCAACAGTAAGTCATAAATAGAGAAGAAATTGAACGTGCCAGAGAGGTCTTCCCAGCTTTCAATATCTTGGGCAATTTCTTCAATATTTAAGTCGGATTTTCGATAAATAATTCGATTGGGTCTTGCTTTACCACTTTCTTGCCCTTCTACAGTCGTCCAGTCTCCACGAGTAAACTTGTACTCTATTTTTTGCACGTTCGTAGTTATCGAAATACGATAAGTGCCGTCAAATTGTTTTTGAAGTTTATAAATTTCACTCCCTGTTTCCCAGTTATTAAAATTTCCAGCTATATATATTGATGCATCCTTAGGGGTATTTTTAGGAATACTTTTGATATAGAGTCGATACGTTGGTTGAGACTCCCAGCCAACAATGGTGTCTTGAATCAATCTTGGATTCTTAGATACAGCTTTATCATAAATTCTATTTTCAGTAGAAGCTCCTTTCCTTGTACCTTCCACCATTGTCCAATATCCCTGTGTGAATTTGTATTCAAAAAAGGTAGGGCAATTCGGTAGGTCAATGGAATAGACACCATTCGTAAGTTGCTGAAGTTCATAATTAGGGTCACCAGGAGACCAGTTATTGAAACTTGTTGCAATAAATAGAGGTAAGTGCTTGTCTCGGTCTGCTTTGGGAATGCTCACTTCAATACGTACCTGACACCATGTAAGGGCGTAAGTGCATAAAAAAAGGAAGCTTAATAAAAATGGTCGTTTGTGCATGGTGAATAGGGTATCAGAAATCGTACAACAAAATTAAGGATAAATTTCGTTCGAAAAGGGTAAATGATTTTTCTGTATTAATAGAAAAAAATGATTACTTCATGAACACTTGCAGTTGATGGTGTAATGAATTATAGGCTATTGCTTACTGAACTAGTAAAATGTACAGTATATAACACTGCCATTAATCCGTTCCTTTTTATCTATCTTCGTCCATCCAATTAACTGTTTTATAAAAAACAATATGAGAAAAATTACATTGTTACTTATTTTCTTCGGAATAAGTACGCTTATCTCATGGGCTCAAGTTGTTACAACCGACCCACTATTGCCCAATGGCGATAAAGAAATTACGCTTATTTTCGATTTAAAGTTAGCTAAAGATAGCCGTGCAAAAGGATTATTAGGAAAAACATCCGATGTCTATTTATGGTCTGGGGCAGGCACCACTGCGACAGGGGATGCCTTTGAGTATCAGCCTGCTGGCCAAACGGATTTTTCAAAACCACTCGATAAAGCATTAATGACTTCGTTGGGTAATGATGTGTGGAGTATCAAACTCACGCCAAGAACCTATTTTGCCGTACCGACTTCCAAAACGATCAGACGCTTGGGCTTACTATTGAAGAATGGAGCAGGTACTGCTCAGACAGAGGATTTATTTGTATCGCTTTATGACGTTGGTTTTAGTATTGCTTTTTTACAACCTACTCAGGCAAGTTCGGTGCTAAAGGCAGGGCAAAATGTTCCTGTTTCGATTAAAACAACTGAAAAAGCAGTACTGACAGCAGAGGTAAGCGTAGGAGATGTAGTTATTCCTGCGGCGGCTTCATTGTTGGGTTTTACGAAGGATAGTGTTGATACTTTTTCCAAAACGCTGAATTATTCAGATTTAGCTGCTCTCGCCAATGCGAACTCTTCCACGATTACGATTAAGGTGCAAGGAAAAGGAAAAACAGGGACTGCGTCCACTCAAATATCACTCATGATTCCCCCAAAATATGTTACTGAAAATGTACCTGCTACTTGGAAAGACGGTATTAATTACCTTTCGGACACCAATGTTGGCTTGGTTTTATATGCCCCATTCAAAGAATTTGTCTATGTATTGGGCGATTTCAATAACTGGACGGTTTCTGCATCCTATTTAATGAAACGTTCGGTAGATGGAACACGCTACTGGCTAGAAATTCCTAATTTAGAAAAAGGGAAAGAGTATGCTTTTTATTATCTGATAGATGGTATTTTGAATGTGGCAGACCCCTATTCTGAAAAGATATTAGACCCTAGCAACGATAAATACATCCCTGCAACCACGTATCCCAACCTAAAAACATTACCGAGCTCAGTAACTACTATCGCATCGGTATTGCAGACTGGACAAGCTCCCTATACATGGAAGACAACCAATTATAAACGTCCTGCTAAAGACGATTTGGTTATTTATGAGCTACATATTCGAGATTTTTCGGCTGATAAAAACTACAAAGCGGTTCTTGATACCTTACCTTATTTGAAAAAATTAGGGATTAATGCCATCGAGTTAATGCCGATTCAAGAATTTACAGGCAATGATTCGTGGGGTTATAACCCGACCTTTTATTTTGCCCCTGATAAAGCGTATGGTACTGCCAATGATTTAAAAACCTTGATTGATAAATGCCATGAACAAGGAATTGCGGTCTTGTTAGATATGGTATTTAATCAGGCAGATTATGAATTCCCTTATGTGAAAATGTATTGGAATGGCACTCAACCAAGTGCAAATTCTCCTTTTTTCAATCAGCAGGCAACCCATCCTTTCAGTGTCTTTTTCGATTTTAACCACGAAAGTGCTGCTACTCGTGCTTATGTCAATCGAGCTAATCAGTATTGGTTAACGGAGTATCACATCGATGGATATCGTTTCGATTTGGCAAAAGGATTTACGCAGAAAGTTACCTCAGATGAT
>JALRIJ010000023.1:0-15239 GCA_023255485.1 Flectobacillus sp. | reverse complement strand
TGTAGATGGTATTCGTAAAGTGGATACCGATGCTTTTGTGATTTTAGAATTGTTCTCAGAAGATGCAGAAGAACGAGAATTTGTCAATTATGGCATGATGGTGTGGGGAAATCACAATTATGATTTTAGAGGTATGGTAAAAGGCGATGGAGGAGATGTTTCTCGCTTATCTTATAGAGCAAGGGGCATGTCGAGTGCAGGGGTAGTTGGCTACATGGAAAGTCATGACGAAGAGCGAATTATGTACGATACCGAACAAAACGGCAAAGCTAATGGGAGTTATACTGCCAAGGATATTCCGACGGCTTTGGATCGAGTTAAGGCAAGTGCCGCCCTCTTCTTATCGGTGCCTGGTCCAAAAATGATTTGGCAGTTTGGAGAACTTGGCTATGATATTAACATTGATTATAATGGTAGAACTGGGGCAAAACCACTTAAATGGACTTATCTTGCGGATGCCAATCGAGCTAAATTATACAAAGCATTTGGGGCATTAAATCAACTCAAAACAAAGGAGGCTATCTTCAAAACAACAGATTTTGTGTTAGATGTAGCAGGAATGCAAAAGAAAGTAACGCTTAACTCTTTGAGCAATACCGTGGTAACTATCGCTAATTTTGACCTGTCAACGAAGCCTGTAACCAAGATATTCCCCAAAGCAGGAAAATGGTATGACTTTTTTACGGGAACAAGTATTGACGTAGTGGATACCGAATTGCCGCTCTTTTTAGCAGCAGGGGAGTTTCATATATTCTCGACAAGTCCTTTTGCCAAGCCTACTGCTGGACTTGTTCCTTGGACAGTGCCTACTTCGTTGGTGATTACCGCCACACAAAATGAACCTAGTCAAGAGGTGAAATTATATCCCAATCCCGTGCAAGACTGGCTGACCATTGAGCTTCCTGAAAATCAAAAAAGCGTAGCATTAACAATTTATGATGCTACAGGCCGTGCCGTATATAGCCAATCTTTAAGAGATGCAAAAACGCAAGTGAATCTTCAAATGTTATCTAGTGGAACTTATTTTGCTCATCTACAGGGAACGGCTTATAAGCGAGTGGTGAAATTTATTAAAGCTAATGGATAGGTTTAATAAGGTTTAGTCGATAAAAAAAGAGGCTGTTATTCATCAGAACAACAGCCTCTTTTTTTATCGACCACTATATTTGGCAATTTTAATAAAAAGTTCTTTCGGGTTAAAAGGTTTAGTGACATAATCTGTCATACCTACTTCAAACGCTCTATCTTGGTTATTTAACGTTGCCGATGCCGTTAGAGCGATAATTGGGATGGTGGTATCCATCTCTCGAATTCTTGCGGTAGCCGTATAACCATCCATTTCAGGCATTTGTAAGTCCATCAAAATAAGATCATACTTTTTAGCGGCGTATTTTTCGAGTGCAATTAGCCCATTTTCAGCGACATCAAATTGAATTTTCCATCGAGTTAGGAACTTACCAGCTACTTTAACATTAATTTCATAATCTTCAACTAATAATACGGTAACGCCGTCTAAGGTCTTTTCGTTAACTTTTTCTGGTAACACGTTGATATTTTTAGTAGCTTCTCCAATGGCCAGTTTTAACGTAAATGAAAATTTAGCCCCTTGTCCTTCTTCACTTTCCAATTCAATATTACTACCATGTAACTCCAATAGTTTTTTGGTAATTACCAGTCCAAGTCCTGTGCCGCCAAATTTTCGAGTAGTTGCTGAATTGGCTTGCGTAAAACGTTCAAAGATAAGTTGCTGTTTATCTTTTGGAATACCTATACCTGTATCGCTTACCGAAACTCGGATATTTGCTTCTGAATCGGTCTTGCTAAGTAATGCAGTTTCAATAGAGATACTTCCATTGGCTGTAAACTTCACCGCATTTGATACGAGGTTTGATAAGATTTGGCTAATGCGTAGTGGGTCTCCAATCAACGAATCAGGAATATCATCGTCAAGCATCAAGCGAATTCGGCTATTTTTCTCTTCAGCTCTAACTTGATTCGAACGTTTGATATTAGATACCAATTGCTTAAAATCAAAAGGAGTAGACTCTAACTCAACTTTACCAGCTTCAATTTTACTAAAATCAAGGATATTATTGATTAAGAAATAGAGATTATCCGTTGAAAACTGGAGTGTTTTCAAATTATCCATGAATGCAGGGGGACAATCCTCTTGTTGCATTAAGTAGGTTAATCCCACAATTGCATTTAAAGGAGTCCTAATTTCATGGCTCATCATAGAAAGGAATTCAGATTTTGCTCGATTGGCTTTTTCAGCCATTTCCTTTGCAATCCGTAATTCTTGTTCAATAATAGCTTTATTCTTAATTTGCTCTTGTAAAAAGTCAATTACATCCAATAGATTATCGGTATCTTCTTCAGGTAATTCCAATCCTCTATTGGTGTCTAACGAGCGAATCGTTTTGATTAACTTTTCAATCGATTGTTTTCTTTGCGAACTTTCTTCTTTCAATTTTTGATTAATTTCCGCAAAATGTTTGTCATTTAGCGTTGCTAGATACTCTGCGAACTCTCGCTCCTTTTCGAAGGTGCAATATGTCTCATTCACAACATGTAAAAACTCATTTAGTCGTTCATCATGTTGATCAGGAGGCAAGTATTTTTTTACTTGTTTAGTTAATAATTTATGAAGTGCTGAGTTTATAGACATAATATTCTCTAATTTTCGGCAAAGGTCGTGATGGTCATTGTTTGATTATGTAATTCGCATTTAGAACCAGAAGGAGATAACTCTCCATACGAGTAAAATCCAGTTAGTAAGGTTTCGTTACCGAATATTTCCCTTGCTACTTCAATTTCCTCTTCTGTTCGTTGCCCTAAAACGAGTTTTCTTCCTACACAACTAATTAAAATAGCTAGTTCAGGAACGGTATTTAACGACGTTACCGCTTGTTCTGCGGCCTGAGCCGATGCGTCGATGATGCGATCATAGTTTGCTCGCATAAACCGAACAATAGAGCCAGTTGGAACATCTCCTGCAAAAGTCATACTTTTATTTTCCTCATCAATTGAAAGAATTGTTCTAACAACAGGAGTTGCACTAGCTGTGGCACGTAGCGATATGGGGAAAAGTAATGCAGAACCAGGTAAATTTTTGGCATGAGGGCCTAAATATTCCTTATACAAATCAAGGGCAGGTTGCTCATCAATTGCATAGAGGATATTATATTCCGACTTGCTAATTTCCCGTTCTGGTCCGAATACATCCCATCCTCCTACAGTACCATGACCGATACTTAAATGTTTGCCGTAGAAACCAATTCCAACGATTTTACCTTCAATTGGTTCTGAGTTAAGTCCAACTACCGTTTTTTCAAATCGGGCTTGATCTCCTGCTAAGCCACCCGTAATGAGTGTTTTATAATTGGTAATTTCGTTTAAAGCCTGAGTCAAGCGAGTACCATTAACTTTATTTCCATCAGAAATAATCATAATCCCCTGGAGATCAGTTTCTTCTAATAGCTCGTTAGCAATTTTAGCACCAGCTTGGTAGCTCTCTATATGATTTTTTATATTTACTTCGACTGTTCTTATATGCGATTTTTCAAAGAAAATGGCATTCGCTACAATGGTATTATCGTGTACTCCATCTCCATGAATTTCTCCTGAAGTAGAATTAATGACGATACTTGCATTGGGGAACTCTTCTCGTAAAAAGGTATAAGAGTTAGTTTTCTCGAATACTAAGCGTTCTCCAAAAACTAAAACAAGTTGGGCTTGACTTTTGGGGAAGTTCTCACTTCCTGTTGTGGTGTGCCAGCCTTCTTTTTGAAACACTAATTGCGTTGTTTTCATATGGTATGAATAGAATTTAGGCTAAAATGCTTGAATAGTATAAATATAACTAGCAATTAGCCAATTTGCAACAAGTCACGTAAAATCTAAAAGCACTCACTAACTCTTTATCAGATGAAGAGATTCGTAAGTGCTTCTGTATTAGTAGTTTCTAAATAGTGGTTAGGCGTTAATCACCTATGTACTGATGAAATACGCTCTTGTTGGTTACTTACCCCCTTCCAAAGGAACAATGATAACTTCCATTGAGCACTTTACTAAGTATTTACTTATAAAATAAGCTTTGATTTAAGGTGATACACTATTAAATCAAAGCTTATTCGTTACTACCGATGAGGAAAACAATATTGTGTTTTTCCCTTTAATTAATTTGGGTTATTATATTTCCCTTACATTAACTCAAATTAATTAATACTTTCCTTACTTTACTTGATCTTTGATCTTCATTTTTCCCTTACTCAAATCAAAGAAATTAACTTAAACGTTGACTAAATTTTTCGTAATCATTAGTTTGACTTCCCTTTCAAGACTAGATTACTAAAATCTTTTTCTGTTTAAACGAATTTAAACGTTTCCTTACTTGTGCGGTTGTTAATTCCCTACGTTAACAACTGCGTTTGTTTTTTACTTAAACGAATTGAAGATGAGTCTTCGAATTGTTTTCTTGATTTAACTTCCCTTTTAAATCAAAAATATTTTTCTTACTTAAACGAAGCAAATTAAACGAGCTAACTGATGTGTGATTAAGTAGTACTGCGTTTAATTGTTAAGTAAATTTACCTGATAATTTTGAATGATACTTTTTATTTCGATAAACTGTCGATTTCTTTCGTTTTTTGGAAGAAAATGATGGATTTTAGTTTAGAGTATGTTTATTCTTAGTTATTGTAGCGATATTACTTGAATAAAAGTGCTGCTTTTTTAGGACTTCCATCTTTTTTAAGGATTCCAAAATAGCGTTGTGGATTTCGTTGCCATGGGTATTTTCCTGCAATATCAGCAGGGACATCGCTAAAATCGTAGAGTGTCCAAGCTAGGTAAGGGACATTGCCTTTTTGTTTTAATATTTTTTGAACTTCTCTAAAATAAGTTGCTTGTTTTTCTTCACTACCGCCCAAAGGAGCCCAGATTCCTCGATAGGTAGATACGCCAAACTCCTCTAAGACGATGGCCTTGGAATTCACTTGCTTTTTTAATAAATCAATCCCTGCTGTTAAATCATTTAATGAGCGATAGGAGTGGAAGGACACAAAATCAACTTGGTCTTTGAACAATGACGCATTCTCAGGATAAGCCCAGCCTATCGTGATGAGGTGATTGGGGTCATACTGTTTTGCTCTAGGAAGTATCCATGCTAGCCATTCTTTTACATCTTCAGTAGGATGATGCTTGAAATCTAAATCAGGTTCATTTTTTAGATCCCATGCAAGAATAGCAGGATGCTTCTGGAAACGGCGTAAAATCGTTTCCAACTGTCTATCGGATGGAGCAAAATTCAACAAACGATAATCTCCCATGAAGTCAAAAAGTGTTACAATGACTTTGAGATGAGCTTTTTCTGCATTGGTTAATACATTTTCTAATTGTAATAGACGTAATTCGGGTACTGTTCCTCGCTCAAAATCTTGGAAATTGATAAAAATACGAATGGTATTAAAGCCTAATTGCTGGATTTTTCGAAAATCCTTTTTAATGATGGTCGAGTCATATTTTGTCCAAAAAAATGACCAAGGTGTTTGTTGTGGGTAGTAGTTGATTCCTTTGGGCTGGAAGGCTTTTCCGTATAGCCAAAACTGGTTTTTGCGGATGGACACCATTTTACTTTTATCCAAGAGACTATCTTTTTTAAGACTAGTCGTAGCAGAAGGTGTTCGTTTTACAAAGTGCTTAAGTCTCCAATATCCATCATCCAGTAGCATGACAACATCAAAGTCATCAATCGATTCAGTGGTAAATAGCTTGGTATTATTCTGATAAAGTCGCTGTTTATGTAACACTCTTTTGTCAGTAAAGGACACGATTTGTCCATCAGCCGAATAAAAATGTAGTTGAATATGATGCTCTAAGTCGGTTTGATGCAGGGTTAATTTCTTGCGTTCAAGGGTACTAATGGTGTTTAAGGCTTTAGGGTACGAACTAGGGGTGAAGTATTCTTTCAAGCCCACAGGTTTTCCTGCCAAGTAGCTGAGTTGCCATTGGTATAGTCCTCTAATATAGTCACCCATAATTTGTTGACGAGTAAAAGGCTCCATTGCCCTTCCTGTGTTCGGGTCGTCGGGAAGCCACTCTATCAAAGGGGTATGGGCATCAGGGATATTAGGGGGTAAATTGAGGGCACGAGAGCGATCGGCACCGCTATTAAAGTAGTACCACGCTTTGCCTATACCACTTAAAGCAAGGGATGCAATAAGAAGGACGATGATGCCTAAATAGATTCTGTAGCTCCTTTTTTTATTTTTAAACATCATTTTCGGTTAATTACAAATTTCTTACCAATTCCATAGACGAATATTGTTACAGGATAATCACCTTTTGGAAGGTCTGTAAAATCAAAATATGCGTGCCCATCTACTACTTCTTGAAGTAATGTAGGAAGCTTATTATTGTCGAAAACAAGCTTAACCTGTGTACCATTGGGAACCAATTGGTTAAGTTGTGCAATCAAAGGGCCGACATTTAACCGTTGATTAACCGCTTCGTAACGAGCATTGATATGGTCAATTGGACTTGCAAAATCAAGGGTTAAGACATTGCTTTTTCCACCTCCATAGACAGAAGCGATTATCTCTAATGTACCTGCTTCTTTGGGATTTTGCATACTTAGTTCAGCAACGCCATCAATGGTATAGCTGTTTAAGAATCGCCCTGTACCTGAAGGTTCTTTGCATAAAAAACTAACAGCTGTCCCTTCGGGCATGATGTTATTATTACGGTCTCGAAGTACGGACGTTTTTATTTTGAAAAATTGATGGTCATCGGCATAAATACTGTGGCTATCCGCTTTAATGGTGAAGTTAACAGGGAAATCAGCTACTTCAAGTAATTCTTTTTCTCGACTGGCAACACCGTTTAGACTTACACCTATAAACGTTTTTCCTGCTTTTGTTAAGGAGTTGATTATCTGGAAACTAACAAGGTTTTCTGTAGTTGCCTGTATTTCGTATTGAGTACCATCAGGGCGGAGTATTTCATACGTAATGGGGGTGTGATTTTCGACAGGATTACCGAATGTATCGGTCGGGATTGCCGTAATCATTGCCCAATCTTTGCCATCAGCTAGAATAGATTTCGCACCCAAATAGGCATCTAAAGGTTCTGCTGTTTTCTTAGGGAGTACCTCTATTTGTTTTCGTCCGAGTTCTTTTCCTAAATAGAATACTTTTAGGGTAATCATACCACTGATACGAGTGAACTTTTTTGAGAGAATTAGTCGAATGGAAGAACCGTTGACTTCTTTTTCGAGAACATCCATTCCCCAACTATTCTGACAAGTAATGAGTATTTTTTCACCTAGAGGAATATTCACTGGGTGAATACCTACGACTAAACCTGCTCCTACCGTCAAGGTAGAGTCGCTCTCTAGCTGAACCGCACCGTTTGAGGAGATAGGAGCGTCATGCTTGCATCGAGAAAAAACCCAAAGCAATAAAAATAGCATGACGATGTGATCAAGTTTGAGCATAAGGATTATCTATAGGTTACTTGTCTAGATTACTGTCAACCGTTGTTATCATTAATAAATGGTAGGATTTCCCAGATACGAATTTACGATAATTCGGTAAAAACCCTTGCCATTTGTTTGGGGAATGATGTCAAATCTACCCGTATTTAAATAGGTTGGTGCTAAACTCGTTTGAGGTAGTCCATTGATAAAAAAGTCTTTTTCAGTTGCCGATTGCAAGACTTTCGTTTTAGCAATCGGAGGAGGTAAAATCGAAAAATGTTCTTTCGCTTGTGGGCGAATTGCATCCCTCAAAAAGTAATGATCTACCCAACGAACACTGCCATCGGGGTCATAAAAAGTCGTTAATAATTCAGGAACACTGACCTCATCTGTCCCATGATTGATGACATCGCCCGTTATTTTTTTATCAAATGAAAGCGACTCAATACCAACATCTCGATATAAATCCTTGTCTGCCACGACAGCTCGTGCAAGAATTTTAAAACTGGTAGGTTTGTGTCGAAATTCAAAAGGCGTAAACTCCGTTGGATTAAATTTCATCGGATTTACATCGGCTTGTTTAACCCATGCAGTCTCTTCAAACTCAATTCTAAAAGGTACAATTTCTTTAGGCAACACTTTATGGTTAGTCGTATATTTAGCATTATACTCCACTAATTTAACGTTGTATTGGTCGTATAACTGCGTTTGAATCGTCACGTGTGCTGGTAAATAATCTACGTTTTGCAGTTCACCCACTACCACATATTCTTTGCCATATTGTATCAGTTTGGCCGATAGAATATGTAATTCGGGTCTGTCCAATACATCATCGTGTTCGGTTGTGGCAGTCGTTATTTTTCTTTTTCCTTGACTGTGTAAGGCCAAAATGCCTTTTTCTAGGTGCTCGTCGGGGGCAAGAGCTTTGTCAAATTCGGGAGGAACAATAAACCATTTGCCATCTTTCTCAATTAAGGTATGCGGATTTTCAATCGAATAGACTTCTAGTGGCGTTGTCCAATTGCTTTTTACCACTACTTTTAACTTATGAGGAAACCGCTCTTTTACCTTGATACTGATGTCTTCTAGTTTTCCATAAGAGGCTAATAATCCGTCTTTGACGGAGAGTTGCAAAATATAATTATCGTAAGTTAGGGCACTCGGAGCAAAGAGACTAAAAGCATCTTTAAATAACTTAAAATCAAGGTCGTGATAGTAGTTTTTTAAGAGCGTTTCTGGACTTTTACGAGGGTCATACAAGAAGCCTTTAATCCAGAAGTAGCTAAAAAAGACCAGCACCAAAAGTGACCAAACAATAATAATCCATGAATCTTGTGGACGAAATGCTGTGTTTTCTCTTTCTGGGAAAAAGTTAAGTAGGTATTTTTTTCTAAAGGTAATAATAACAACTAAGAGGGTGAAAAATGCGGTCAATGGTAAAACTCCCCACATAATTTTCTGAAACTTAGGCATATCCTTTTTGGGTAAAAAAGACGGTAGCGAAGGCACGTCAGGTTTTTGCCAAATCATAATGCCATTATCTAAGCGTTGAAGCCTTTCCCACCCCGAAAAGTATAGTATGGGGTCATAGAACTTATCGTTAGAGAAGATAAACTTTAAGTGATATTTTTCAGAAATAGTTAAAAATTGCTGTAACGAACCAATCCCCTGAATACCCTTGAATTTAGAATTTTCAATGCGTTCGATGGGTTCTACGGTGAGTTCGGGTACACGTCTGGCAGAGTGATAATTACCGTCAATAGAGAGTGCCGTAGTTTGAGCCGAAAGCCATGCCATTTGGTCGCCAAAGCCTAATGTCATAAAACGCCAACGGTCGTGTTGGTCGGTACTTAAAAACTTTAAGATGGGGTCTATGTCCACCGTAGGAGGTTGAAGAGCCTGTGCTTTATGGAAATTCGTAATAAAAATAGCTTGAAAACCAACTAAACAAATGGGGATTGAGAGTGTCCAATAATAACCAAACTTTCCCACTGTTCTAACCAAGTATAAGCGAATATCACCCTCCAACAAGCGTCTGAAAAAATCGCCAATAAAAGGAATAGCAATGACCGATGCCCAAAAGGTAAAACGGTCGAGTGTAAGGATATTGAACGCATTTTTTCCTAAGAGTATTAAAGGTAAAGGGGTTGTTCCTCCTGTTCCTAAGAGCATCAACATCGAGAAAGATAGTCCTAGGAGAATATTTCTTCGAGTATATAAACTTTTGAAAACATAAGGGAGCATCAATAAGGAAAAACCCAGTGGAATCACAAAAAACATGATTCCAGAAGAGGTCACTTCAATAAAGGAATCTCGTGAACCGTGCGGAATAGACACCTGAGTAATTGGGTCATTTTTAGACCAATACCAGTAAGGGAAAATGATTAAGACAATTTCGATGATAACCAGCGGGAAGAAAATGAGAAACTGTTTTATTTTCTTGAAAACCAGTAAGATAAGGTCGAATACGATTCGAAAGAAAGGGGCATCCTCTACTCCAACTTCATCAAGTAGTGCTGTTCCAATTATAGGTACAATAAAGAAAACCATCCCAAAAATGGTGGTTACATGGTGTGAAGCAACCGTAACTCCCAAGATGGATAAGGCGGTAATAAGCCTTCTTCGTTCGTTGGTTCTAAAATAAGCATAGACCTCAGGCAAGGCATTCATTAAACATGAAATCCCGAAAATAGTTGGTAATTGCCCGTAGATATGAATGGTTTGAACAATCGATGAGGCCACCACTGCAAACATGGCCGCATAGCCTGCTGATCGCTTGGGCACCCATAGCTCTGCAAAACGATAAACGCCTACAATAAAGAAGCAAAGCATCATTAAGGCCGCTGTAAAGAAACCAAATTTGAGCCCTCCAATAAACGAAAATAAAGCGATTAATTGATGACTTAAAGGAGGATAACTAGTTATGGGAAAACCCGTGTACCAACGATATTCCCAAGGCTCAAACCAAGAACGTACGTAGTGATCGGCAAAAAAGATATGCACGTAAGCGTCATACGTTTTTTCAAGATTAATCAATAACGCAGAGCCGTGATAAACAATTGCCAAAATAAGGGCTATGAGGAGAAGTTTATCAACTTTTTTATACATATCGTTTTTGACAAAGTATTGTAAGGAATGCTGAGCATATAGAGAATAAGACCCGCTGCTCTTGTTTGACTTAAGGGAAAGTGAGCAAGCGTTACAAAGATACAATCTACAAAAAATATATGAAAATTTTATGAATAGACTCTATTTTGTGGGTCATCGTTTATCAAGAACAAAATTCACGCCATCCATAGAGATGAAAAGTAAGAAAGATAGTAAATGTTAATTTCACTTAATGAGTGAATACGTTCACCTGTATTGAGAAAGGGTAAATAGGATTTATGTAAACTTGAAAGTAGAGTTTATGTAAAACTGAAAGTAGGGTTTATGTAAACTTGAAAGTAGAGTTTATGTAAACTTGAAAGTAGGGTTTATGTAAACTTGAAAGTAGGATTTATGTAAAACTGAAAGTAGGATTTATGTAAAACTGAAAGTAGGATTTATGTAAAATTGGAAGTAGAGTTTATGTAAAACTGAAAATAGCAGTATCTTTGTTCTTTAAATCAGATGATTATGGTAAATAGAACTATTATTAAAGCGATTGGAGAAGCAACTCAGTACTATCCCGTCATTGCTCTTACCGGGCCAAGACAGTCAGGGAAAACAACCTTACTCAAATCTCTTTTTCAAGACTATCGTTATGTCTCTTTAGAAAATCCAGATATAAGAACTTTTGCTGAACAAGATCCTAATGGATTTCTAACGCAATATAACGAGCGAGTGATATTCGATGAAGTACAGCGAGTTCCTACCTTGTTTTCTTACATTCAAACCTTAGTGGATGAATCGAAACAAATGGGACGATTCGTCCTTTCTGGCTCTCAAAATTTTAACCTAATGGCAAATATCACGCAAAGTTTAGCTGGTAGAGTTGCTTTGTTTAAGCTATTGCCGTTTGATATGGAAGAACTAACAGCTTCTGGACTCATAGAACATGACTATTGTTCGGTGATTCAAAAAGGGGCTTATCCTGCTATCTATGACCGTAAAATTCCAACTAACATTTTTTACGCTAATTATATTGAGACCTATGTTCAACGAGATTTGACTGAATTATTACACGTAAGAGATATTCGTCTTTTTAAAACTTTTTTGAAATTATGTGCAAGTCGAGTGGGGCAACTATTGAACTTATCAAGCCTATCGAATGAAGCGGGTATTAGCCTTCCTACGGTTAAATCATGGTTATCTATTCTGGAAAGTAGTTACATTGTGTATCAGCTTTCCCCCTTTTATAATAGTTTCAATAAGCGATTAGTAAAAAGTACTAAGTTGTATTTTTATGACACGGGTTTAGTTAGTTTTCTGCTTGGACTTTCAAGCGGAGAGGCTGTTAGAGATAGTGAATTTAAGGGTGCATTATTCGAGAACCTAGTGATTAATGAGTATGTCAAGCAAAATATGCACCGCAATGCGCACCATGAGTTTTATTATTGGCGAGATTCTAACGGACATGAGGTAGATTTGATGGTGAGTAATCAAAATCGTTATGACATTATAGAAATTAAAGCAACGAGTACTGTTTTGCCTAAGCTTTTTATTGGATTAGATCACCTAAAAGAAATAGGGGGAGACGCTATAGACCGAAAAATTTTAGTTTATGGAGGAGTGGAAAGTCAAAGAAGAACAGCCTACCAAATTTGGGCTTGGAAACAATTACAAATAGATTTTTAGAAGGGATTTTAAAAGTAAGTGATGGTAGTTGACTGAACAAGAAAAGGAGACATCTCTAATGAAAATGTCTCCTTTTTTGTCTATTTAAAAATAAAGCAATTGTGTGATACTATTTTGTAATGATTTAATAACTAGTGAATTAAGGTGCAACTGTTTAAAGAATCACATACGTAATTGATAACTAAAAGCTAACACAACTATGTTTTCTATGTTGCTATGTGGTGAACAATGTCGGGATACTTAAATCCAAAATTTACCATTCAAAATTCAACATTTTCCCCCACCTTATCGCAAGTTTGTTTTAGCATTTTTAGCGTCAATGATTACCTGCATTTTGCTTACGGCCGAGGTGGTGAACCATCCTATTGCCTCTTTCGTTGAACTGCTGTTTACGTTTGTAATGTTGGTTGGAATATGCGTAGGAGGGGTTGCAAACAATCCTGCATTATTCAACTCTGTTCTGAATCGTGTCCAAAAATCATAGTTCCCTTCCGAAATTGAGTAAAGTTCTACACGAACTGTATCTTTTTCTGCATATAATTCGGGTGAAATAGAAAAACGGACAGGTAAATAGAACGGCACATTATCGGCTCCTGTTGTTTTTTGTAAGGCTGCGTCGTAAGCAACCGTAACGCTTTGATTAGGAGTTACGTATTTACCATTGCGATATGCTTTAATTCGGTAGCAATCGCCTAAGCCTTTTAAATCCTTTGCAAAGAACGCTACATCATAGCCTTTGGTAAGTTTCCCGTCTGAAGTCGATTGTCCCTGACGAGCCTTATCTGTGTATTGATATTGTATCGAGTCAATCTTTGGTACATTTCTCAATTCAGAAACGGATTTGTAGGTTTCTCCCTCACTCGTAATTTGAAGCGTATAGGTTTTCCCAATAGCCCCTAATGCTTGTTGAGCATTGGCAGGTTTCCAAACGTAGTTACCCGTGTTTGTTAAATCCTTAAATTCAAATACCTTACCATCGCTGTCTGTAATGGTAACGGTTGCTCCTTTTACATACGTGACAGCACTGTTATTGAAGTAATTCTGTGATTTTGAAAGCGTAACTACTTGTTCAGCCCCAGGTTCATTTGTAATAATGGCATCTACCACTAAGCGGATGGGGCCATCTGGTCCTTGCATATCAATTACGTCCGTACAAGAGCTAAGTACAAAAGGAATGAGTAAAAGAAATAAGATATGTTTGATGTTTGTCTTCATGTTTTCAATTAGCTTATTGTTCAAAATATAGGCTGCGACAGAACTTCTTGGAACGAAACCTTATAGGTTTTTGTAGAAATAAGTTATATCGCACGCTATAAGAGTTATTTCGTCTTAAAATTTCATATTATAGGTAACCGCAGGAACGAATGTTCCGATAACCGAGAAGCGAACAGCTTGTGTTTTGATATCGTCTTCTGCCGTTACACGATTTACGTCTTCTTGTTGTTGCGTATAAATTGAGAACGGATTACGTCTGTTGTACAAGTTGTAAATTGAGAATACCCATTCTGATTCGCCTTTGCCAAATAAGGCTTTTTTATTTTTCTTGGTTGCCGAAACATCCAGACGATTATATGCTGGTACACGTAGATTTCCTCTTGTTCCTGCATTAATAATTGATAAAGGTAACCCTTGGTACAATGCTTTTCCTTCTGGGAGGGTATAAGGTACCCCTGTAACATACGTGAAGTTAGTACCGAACGACCATTTCTTGTTGTATTCGTATTGAGCAACAAGGTTTAAGGTGTTGGTACGATCATAACGATTTGGGTACCATTCTCCCTTGTTCAATCCTACAATCTGGCGTTCAGAGCGTTGTAATGTATAGCTCAACCAACCCGTTAATTTTCCTCTGTTTTTCTTGACAAATAACTCAAGTCCGTACGCTCTTCCGTCACCAAATAGTAAGTCTTTTTCTACTTTCGGATTTAAGAATAACTGAGCACCGTCGGCATAATCAATCTGATTTTGGAGTTTTTTGTAGTAAATTTCTGCCGAAGCTTCATACATATTGTCAGCATAGTTTTTGAAGAAACCGAAGGCAACTTGGTCAACTATCTGAGGTTTAATATTATTGGTACTCGGTGTCCAAACGTCTAATGGGGTCGAAGCCGCCGTGTTCGATAGCAAGTGAATGTATTGTGCCAAACGGTTATAGCTTAGTTTAATGGAACTTTTGTCGCTTAAATTAAGATTCGCCGAGAAACGAGGTTCCCAGTTACCGTAGGTTTGTAGGGTTTGTCCTGGGGTATTTGGCGAAGTAATTAAATCATAACCCGAAGTATATGAGTCAGAAATACCTACATACTTACGCTGATAATAGACACTGTCTTGGCTCGAATACGAGTACGAAGAGTAGCGAATACCGTATTGTAAAGTCAGTTTTGGGCTAACTTTCCACTCGTTGCCAATGTATGCCGATAATTCGAGGGCATTTTTACTTTTTTGACCAAAGCTTCTCGAAACTCCTTCCGAAGTAGCTGTAGCTTCTCCTGGTTTGAAATCGTATGTTAGGACTTGTCCACCAAAGGTTAGTGTATTATCTGGCGAGATATAGTACGTAAAATCGGGTTTATAGCTATAATTGACAATATTTGAACGCCATTTGAACGAGTTATTTGGACGTTTGTTATTTAAGTCACTGTCAAGGTAGTAATCGTAATTACTATAAAAAGCCGTATTGTTCAGGAACAATTTGTTACTGAAAACATGATTCCAACGAGCAGAAAGCGTGCTATTGCCCCAGTTGAAACCAAAGTCTTGTCCGAATACATCACGTCCAAAATAGCCTGATAAGAAAACCGTATTTTTTTGATTGATGTTGTAGTTTACTTTGGCAGTTAAATCATAGAAATTAAACTGAGCTCCCGCCGTACTTCCTGTTAAGAAAGGTTTAGCCAAAATGTCAATATATGAACGACGAGCGGCTACAATGAAGGAGGCCTTATCTTTGACGATGGGTGCTTCGATGGACAAACGGCTAAAG
>JALRIJ010000239.1 GCA_023255485.1 Flectobacillus sp. | reverse complement strand
TTATTTTATTTTGTTTTTATTCTTTTAATTCTTGGAATGTCAAACAAAAAGTGTTATATTCGTTACAGAAAGTTCTTGATAAGAACAGATCAAAATTGCAAATCTCAAATTAAGATATATATGCCAGTATCATTTGTATGCTGGATCTTTTGAGAAATGCCGCCACATTTCAATCCTTACTTTTTTAATAAGAATCCCAAAGCTTTTCAGAGGCTTTGGGATTCGTCTTTTAAAGAGAAAACAAAGTGAATTGGAGTAAGAATTTTAAATGTTGGATTTAATAAGCTAGTTATTAGTCTTTCATAAGAAAAAAAAGCATTAACTAACTTTGTATATAGAGTGCGACATAGCTTAATAGAAGTCCAACCCGCAAAAAACCTTATAGGTTTTCAAAACCTATAAGGTTTCGTTCCAAGGATACGTAATCCAAAATTCAACATCCAAAATTTTACATCATTACTCACGTTACTGGTTATCTTTAAAACACTGTGCTAATTATACGTTTGTGATTATTCGTCTTCAATCGAGAATTTATCGAATAGCAAGCTCAATAGCTGGTCATGTACTCGCATATATTCAGGGTCATGAGCAATATCCTTTTTGTTACGAGGACGAGGAATGTTGATTTCTACAATTTCCTTAATCGTTGCTGCTGGCCCGTTGTTCATTACCACTACTTTGTCCGATAAGAAAATCGCTTCTTCAATATCGTGCGTTACCATTACGATGGTTTTGTTACGATTATCCAAGTTCCACAATTTCAATAATTCAATGTGCATTGAACCTTTTGTTAAAGCATCTAGTGCTCCAAATGGTTCATCCAATAATAGAATACTTGGGTTGATAGCAAAAGCACGAGCAATGGCAACACGTTGTTTCATCCCACCCGATAATTGACTAGGCAATTTATCTTTATGAGGAGTGAGGTTCACCATTTGGATAAAGTGATCTACGATTTCGTGTTTTTCTGTTGTTGATTTATCTTTGAATACCGAATCGACAGCTTCAAAAATATTTCGATAAACAGTTAGCCAAGGCAATAACGAGTAGTTTTGGAAAACAATACCACGGTCAGGGCCTGGGCCTTTTACGACGTTTCCATTGGCAATCACTTCTCCTTCAGAAGGTAGCACCATACCCGAAATGGTATTCATCAAGGTCGATTTACCACAACCAGAGTGTCCGATAATAGCTACAATTTCACCTCGTTTGATTTGTAAGTCAATGTCCTTTACTGCGGTAAAAGTACCTTTTGACCCTTTGAAAGAAACCGTTACATTTTTCATGTCGATGGCTACTTCCTTTACTTTATTTTTAATGTCCGCTTCAAAGTGGACTGCTTTGTCAATACTTGTCATACCTGTTGTGTTTTTGCGAGTGAAACAAATGGTGCTACTTGCTTACTTTTTATTTTCCCAAGTAAAAGCGTTTTGTAATGCGTTAAAACATTTGTCTAATAAAAGACCAACCGTACCGATGATTAGGATAGCGATTAAGATTTTTTCGAGTGATAAGCCATTCCAGCTATCCCAAACAAAGAATCCAATACCTACGCCACCCGAAAGCATTTCGCCCGCTACAATAACCACCCACGCAATACCTACTGATAATCTTAAACCAGTAATAATGTGTGGAATAGCATAAGGTAACATGATTTTTGTGACAAATTTCCAAGTTGAAAAACCAAAGGCTTTTCCTACATTCTTATGGTCTTGAGGAATACTTGCTACTCCGAATGCCGTATTGATTACCGTTGGCCAAAGCGAGGTAATCGCAATGATAAAAATAGTTGCTCCTTCGGCTGCCTTGAACGCTAATAAGCCTAAAGGAAACCATGCTAAAGGTGATACAGGTCTAAGAACTTGAACAATCGGATTCAACAATTTCATTCCGATTTTGGAAGATCCCATGATGATACCCATTGGAATAGCAATGATTGAACCAATGGCAAAACCAGTGAATACACGAGCCAACGAACTTGTTAATTGATTACCAATACCTTTGTCATTTGGTCCTCGGTCGTAGAAAGGTTCTACCATTAATTCCTTAAAAACAGCCCAAGTGGAAACTGGACCGGGAATTTCACCATCTGTAACTTTAGAAATCAAAGCCCAAATGCTTACTAAGATAGTCATACTTCCAATAAAGTATGCCAAGTTGATTGCGGTATCTTTAAGTGATATAGATTTCATAAGCTACGGGATTATAACATACTGAAGCTTGAAAATCCAAAAAGTAAACAATTATTACGATTATTTATTCTCTTTGGATTTTCAATCTTCTGGAAGAATAAATAATTACTTACTTCTTAGTTGCTTTTAAGTAGTCGTCGATGTTTGCTGGATCAAATGGCACATCATACGTCGTTTTGAAAGGCTTCATATCTGGTTGAACAGGTACTCCCATTTCTTTTGCTACCTCTGCATATAAGTCATCTAAAATCAATTTTTCTGTAATTGCTTTATAGTTTGGTTCAGCTTTTAAGTATCCAAAACGAACATATTGAGCTAAGAACCACATTGCATGAGCTTTTTTAGGCGTATTTACGATACCATTGTTGTAGAATGTCATGTAATCGCCTTTGTATTTTTGAACGCCTAATTCGCACCCTAAATCGCTTGAACCCAACAATCTTGCTTCGATAACTTGTAACGGAGCATTCACATAATAAGGTTTTGTTAACCATTGAGCAGCTTTCTTGCGGTTTCCCATATTGTCTAACCACTTACACGCTTCAATGATTGCCTTCATTACTTTTTTCAAATCTTCTTTGTCTTCCGCAGCAAATTTCGAGTTAACGACTAATGCTTTTTCTGGGTGATGTTGCCAGATGTCTTGTGATGCAATTTGCGTAAAACCTACATTTTGAGCTGCTGCAACACCATTCCAAGGCTCACCTACTGAGAAACCTTCCATGTTATCAACACGCATGTTAGCAACCATTTGTGGCGGTGGAATCGTGATGATACCTACTGATTTTTGAGGAACGTTAGCTGCTGCTAACCAGTTACGTAACCAGATGTCGTGTGTACCCCCTGGGAAAGTCATTGCAAAGGTTACTTCTTTTTTAGCTTTTACCGCTCTTACTGCTGCGGCAACTTTGCCCATTTCTTTATATCCAACTAAACCGCAAAAGTCTTTTGAAAGCGTGATTGCTTGTCCATTGTTATTCAACACCATAGCAATTTTCATTTCTGAACCTGCTTTTCCACCAACACCTGTATAAACAGATAAAGGCATTGAGAACAAACAATGAGCACCATCCAATTCACCTAACAATACTTTGTCACGAATATTAGCCCATGAAGCTTCTTTTGATAATTCTACGTCCACACCATATTTAGCAAATAAGCCTAATTCTTTGGCTGCTACTAGTGGAGCACAGTCTGTGAGAGGAATAAATCCTAATCTAATTTTTTTACCTACGGGTTTTGTAGGATTGGTCGTTCCTGCCGAAGCAGCGAAAGCGAATGCCATTACACAACATAATGACAAGATTGACTTTAACAGTGATTTTGTGTTCATAACAGTAAATTGTTTTGGAACACTCCAATTCGACCCCCATCGAAATACTTGGAGAATTCTGGTTAATTTTATTAGGTATGATTTGTTAGGTAGTAGTTTGTAGGTATGAGTTTGTAGGTATAAGGTTTTAGGTAGTAGTTTTAGGTAGAAACTTACTACCTCATACCTACGACTTACTACCTAAAACCTATGACCTTATACCTACTACCTAAAATTTTATCCCTAAGAATTGAAATTAGTTTTTAATTGCTACTGGTTTTGCGTAGAAGAAATCAGGCGTGATTTTAACCATTAAGTAAGCCCACGTTCCTGTTTTGTCATACGTATTAGCAACGGCATCCGCAGTTGCTTGTCCTTTTGCAAATGGCATTGAATCTGTTGCTTTCATGATTGAGTAGCCCAATTCTAAGTTGGTAAACTTGTTCATTTGGTAGTTCAATAATAAGTCGATTTCAGTACCTAATTGTTTGTCGATTACCGTACCATCTGCTTTTTTCATGTCTTGATTCAACGCAAATGTGTGGAAATCAACTCCCGCTTGTAAGGTATTGGTTGCGTATTTTACTTTGAAATAACCGTTGTTTAAACCTCCAACTGGCGAGCCTGTTCCTACGTAGAAGTAGTCCATATAACCCCAGTGTTTGTGCGGTGTTCCGTATAATGGGTCAAAACGATTGTTATCGGTTGCAGCAGTGGTTGTTTCGTTACCAGAAAGCACATCATAACCAGGCGTGAAGCTCCAGTTCCCTTTTTGGTAAGTAGCAGATAACGTATAGTGATACGCATTCATATCCTTACCATCACGATCTTTTCCTGTTTGTGCATAATACGCACCTTGGAAAGCAATTTTACCAAATCCAGAAGCATTACCCATTGTGTGGTTGACCATTAAACCATAAGTATAACGTGAATTTGTTCCTGTTTGACCATTAAAATTTTTACCGTATAAATAACCAGTACTTAATGTTCCAGACAAGGTATCATTTTTGTATTTACCGAAATCATCGTTAAAGAACAAACCAGAGAATTTCGTTTGTTTGAATTTACGGCTGATGTAAACACTTTTGAATGATTTATAATCTTGTGTAGCAGCGTTTGTTCCTGGGTTACTCGTGAAAACAGCTCCATTCGGAATCGTTCCTGCTGGAACTGCTACTAAAACACCTTTTGAGTTTGCCATGTATTGAGGCGTATTCGCTGGTGCGTAAGCTGTTCCCGTGTAACCAAAGGCATCGGTGTTTTGATTAAAAGCAGCACCGATGTCAAATTGCCATCCTCTGTGCATTCCTTTTAATAAAACCATGTCGTGACGACGACCTTGTTGTAACCAGTCTAAGTTACCGATTAAACGAACGTCATCATAAATCAACTCTTGGCGACCAATTTTGATT
>JALRIJ010000238.1 GCA_023255485.1 Flectobacillus sp. | reverse complement strand
GTTGTCGTTGTCGCGCTCGCCGGTATCAACATAAAGGAAACGATCTGGTAAAACCAAGTCACTTTCTACACCTTTTAATTGGGTTGATCCACCATTAACGCGATAGAATTTCTGACTTGTGAATTTCATAGCTCCTAAATCACCGATTTTTTTATTACCAAATCTGTTCAGATCCAATAAATTTTGAACCGTTCCTTTTCCATAAGAATGTTTAGAACCTAAAACCAATCCGCGGTTGTAATCTTGAATGGCAGCTGCAAAAATTTCAGAAGCCGAAGCTGAGAAACGATTTACTAATACCGACAAAGGGCCGTCATACGTTACAGAAGCGTCACGGTCATATTCTACTGAGATTTCCCCGTCAGCGTGTTTTCGTTGCACCACAGGGCCTTGATTAATAAATAAACCCGTCAAATTCACTGCTTCTACCAACGAACCTCCGCCATTGTTACGTAAGTCAATAACCACTCCATCTACTTTAGCATTTTTGAATTCTACCAAAAACTTCTTCACATCTGTCGTGGTACTTTTCGAGTCGCCATCGCCTTTACGGACACCCTCAAAATCACGATAGAACATCGGAAGGGTAATTAAACCCAATTTGAAAGGTTTGCCGTCTCTGGTAATATTCAGAATATCACCTTTCGCACTTCCGTCTTCCAATTTGATTTTTTCACGAACCAAACGAACTTCCTTCGGAATCGCTCCTGTTACGGCATCACCCGAAAGAATTTTAAGACGTACCACGGTTGCTTTAGGGCCTTTGATTAACTTCACTGCATCGTCAGTCATCCAGCCAACAATATCTACCACAGGACCATTATCGCCTTGAGCAACCCCTACGATTCTGTCTTTTGGTTTTAATTGTTTACTTCTGAAAGCAGGGCCTCCCACGATTAAATCTTGAATCGTTACGTAGTCACCTTCTAAACGAAGCGTTGCCCCGATACCTTCAAACGACTGAGCCATTTCTTGATTAAAGGCCGCCGCTGCTTTCGGAATCATGTAATTCGTATGTGGGTCAACACATTCCGTGAAGGAGTTCATAAACTGCTGAAAAACATCCTCACTCTTGGTCTTGTCAAAGTATTTTTCCGTACGCTTATAACGTTCTTTTAAGTCTTTAACAATTACAGAATCTACCTTTCCACTAATTTTCCAGTCGAGCATCGTGCTTTTGATAGCTTTACGCCAGATGTCATCAAGCTCTGCCGAGTTTTTCGCCCAAGCTGCTTTTTCACGGTCAGGCGTATACACTTCATCTACGTTAAAGTCCATTGGTTTATCCAACAACTTATTCACATAAGTAAATCGTTCTTTTGCTCTTCTTCGGAAGGTATTATAAATTTCATAAGCCGCCGACAAATCTCCTTTTTGCAATTGATCGTCCAATTCGGTACGATATTGTTCAAAAGTTTCAATATCTTTTGCCGTAAAATTCATGCGGTTACCATCCAATTCTTTGATATAATTATCTAGAATTTTGGACGATAGCGAGTCATTTAAAGGCACTTTGCGGTAATGATAATTACCTAAAATTTGCGTTACAAGTTCTTCTACTTTTTTCTGTGTTTCGGTAGGCTTTAAGTCATCTGGGCTTGCCTGATACACTGTTTCCACTTTGTGGTCGGTAAAGCTATGCGACACCGACTGCAACCCAAATCCCGCTACCAACGATACAGGAACAAGAGCGATGAGATATTTTATCATTTTATTCGACATTGACAGAAGTCACTATTTTTCGATTCCTAATAATTCTACTTCAAAAACAAGAGCAGAATACGGTTTGATTGTACCACCGCTTCCTCTTGGGCCATACGCTAATTCTTGTGGAATAAATAATTTCCATTTAGAACCTACTGGCATTAATTGTAAGGCTTCTACCCATCCTTGAATCACGCCATTTACTGGGAAAGAGATTGGTTCACCACGCTGTACTGAACTATCAAACACCGTTCCATCTAACAATGTTCCGTGATAGTGCGTTTTTACTTTATCTGTAGCCGTTGGTTTTGGACCATCTCCTGCTTTGATGATTTGATATTGTAGGCCACTTGCCGTCGTAATAACGCCTTCTTTCTTCTTATTCTCTTCTAAAAACTTAATGCCAGCTAGACGATTTGGCTCATACTGTTTCGCCTGCTCTCCTTGCATATATTTCTGGATTAAGCCATTCGCTTGCATATCAGAAAAAGCCGTTTTCTCCCCTTTCATTACTTCTGCAAATGCTTTTGCCATCAAATCTGAATTGATTTTAACATTTTGAGATTTGAAGTTAGAAGCAACCAATAAACCTAAAGCGTAACTTGCTGAATCTTGCAACGATGTTAACTTAATAGCAGGTGCGGCAGCTGACGAAGGAACGGTAACCGTTTTAGTAGTTGGCCCTGTTTTTACTACAACTGGCTTTTTGGCTTGAGCATTGGATACAAGCGGTGCTACTACAATAGAAGAGCAAAGTAACAGGTTCTTAAAAGTAATTTCCATGAATTATTCTTGTTAATTTAAATATAAGGGCAGTATGAACTGCGTTAGTTTAAAAACGTTAAAATTTATGTAATTTAGAAACGAAAACTGAAGAGTCAAAATTATACGGTAAGATAGAGTACAAAACTTTATGCTATCTGTACTCGTTTAATTGCTATCCTGCTAGTTGTGTATTGACTAAATAAGCAATTTTTAGCCTGTTATACCCAATCTAAAATGACCTACCTAAGTGTAACGCTACATCAAAGTTTTTGTTATGTCGCTCAAAAAAATGATAATTCTCAAATGTAATCGAATCAAAGGGCAAAACAAGCCAATTGTTCAAGCTCTCGCCCGTATATTTGAATAAATATTTGTTTGATCCAATAATTATCCAAAAATAGATACGTGATGCAGCAGCATAATCTTTGGGAGATTCTTCAAAAGAATGCTTCCGAAAAAGAAATAGTTTGGTTAACCAGTAAATCTACCCTTCCGAATAAAGGCATTCAAACTGCTTTTGTGGCCACTCCCCGATTCATTTCCAGAAAACCGTTGGTAGCCGAAAATACGCCTTTTGAAACATGGACACTCGACCGCCTAGCTAGGGTTTATTTGCTAATGTGCCTTGATAGTTCGGACGAAACCGCCTACGTTGACCTCCTCGAAACACTCTTCGACACGGCAGAAATGAATGAGGCAGTTGCTCTATATGTGGCTCTCCCCTATTTGGCTTACCCCAACCGATGGCTCTTACGTGCTACCGATGCCGTACGCTCGAATGTGGGTATCATTTTTGATGCCATTGCTTTTCATAATCCGTTTCCAAAAACTTATTTCAACGAATTGGCATGGAATCAATTGGTCTTGAAATGTATTTTCAACGATAAGCCAATTTTGTTGATTGACGGACTAGAAGAAAGAAGTAATCAGGCTCTAGCCGATACGCTTTCGGACTTTGCTCACGAACGTTGGGCGGCAGGCAGAACGGTTCCTTCGGAAGTATGGCAACTGGTAAAAGGGTTTGTCACGGAAACCATTTTGGAAGATTTAAAATTATTACAACAAAGCAATCGTCAAGAAGATAGAGAAGTAGCGACCCTACTAATCCATAATAGCTAATTATCATGTGCCAAAAACATAACGAGTTTACGCAAAATCCTTCGCACTTTGAAGGAAGCCAAGAAGAACAAGCAACCGCTAATTTGGTGGAACTTGATTACAAAGAATACATCAAAGACATGAAGTTCTTTGACCCACATATCCACATGACCTCTCGTACTACGGACGATTATCAGGCGCTGGCAGATGCGGGCGTGGTGGCGATTATTGAACCTGCCTTTTGGTTGGGACAGCCTCGCACGGGCTTATCGACTTTCAAAGACTATTTCAGCAGTTTGGTGGGTTGGGAGCGTTTTCGCTCTTCGCAGTTTGGGATTAAGCATTATTGTACCATCGGACTCAATTCGAGGGAAGCCAATAACGAAGCTCTTGCCGAACAGGTGATGGATATTTTGCCTTTGTACCTCTACAAAGAAGGCGTTGTGGGCGTGGGTGAAATCGGCTTTGACGACCAAACGCCTGCCGAAGAAAAATACTATCGTTTACAGTTAGAATTGGCGAAAGAGGCTGGCTTGCCTGTGCAGGTGCATACGCCTCACCGTGACAAAAAGAAGGGCACTGAACGCAGTATGGCCATTGCCTTAGAACATGGTATCGCTCCAGAAATGGTAATTATCGACCATAACAACGAAGAAACGGTAAAAAGTGTGTTAGACCAAGGGTTCTATGCGGCCTTCACGATTTATCCTTTTACCAAAATGGGTAACGAACGCATGGTAGAAATTGTCAAACAATATGGCTCGGAACGCATCATGGTTAATTCGGCGGCTGACTGGGGAATTTCTGACCCTTTGGCCATTCCGAAAACAGCGGCCTTGATGAAAATCAAAGGTATTGCAGACGAAGATATTCGTTTGGTGACTTATCAAAATGCCATCACGGCTTTTGCACAAAGTGGACAAATTTTGGTAGAAGATTTTGAAAATCCTGTGATTATCGACCAAAGCTTAAAATACAACGGGAACACGATTTTACGAGGCGGACAACAACCAAGAGTCAATAAAGATTCGATTTTTATACGCTAAATTGTTTCGAGTTAAAAGTTCTAATTGGAGTTAAAAGTTTAAAGCGGAAAGTTTAAAATCCATAACGAACGATTCCCCTTAGCGGGTGAATTTATTCACCCGTATGAAGAAAAACACCAGCTTTTATCGTTCATTTTTGGTGTAAAAACCTACAAGGTTTAGCAAATAATTACCTTATTGTCAGATTATTAACCAAAACCTTATAGGTTTAACTGGGTTATCACTTGTACAAAGACTAACCACAACAATCTCTCATGAAAACATACCTTCAGCTCATACGACCAGCCAATATTGTTACGGCAGTGGCAGACATTCTCGCAGGGATTTCCCTGTCG
>JALRIJ010000237.1 GCA_023255485.1 Flectobacillus sp. | reverse complement strand
AATACCGAAGTTGAAAATAAATATGAACATCACAAGCGATAAATAAATCACGATGTTGAGTGTAAGTGAAGCAACTACATCTGTTAATTTATGAATAAAACGGAGTTTGAGTAGTTCGACGGTGGTAATTCCGTAGGTTTCTGCACTTTCAATAAGTACTTCGATTGATGAATCGTTGGAGTTCATATTAAGGATGATTAGAAACAAAAATTACGATTTAGTGACTTCATCTAACTTCGCTTTTCCGTCTGACATAAATTCGGTATATTTTGATTTACCTTCTGCCACCACATTTTCAGCACTGTGTAACGCTTTGGTGTATTGCTTAGATACAGCGTTTACATAGTCGTTGAATGTATCTTTCAATTCTTCCGCATAGTCTTCACTGGTATCTGAGATGCGTTTGCGTGTTCTTGCTCCTTTTTCGGGTGCAAACAATAAACCCAAAATTGCTCCACCAGCAACGCCAGCTAATATGCCTAAGATTACTTTTTCTGATTTCATAACGGATTGGTTTTTACTTAATTTATGGATAATGAATACTATAAAAATAGATAATTGTGCAAGTGACAGCTATTAAAAGGTATCTGTCGAAAGTATAATCTGTGAGTTTGGATACTGGACACTCGGATCATCTTCGGCTGTGATAAAAATACGGGTAGGCTTTGTAGCAGAAGCCGTTTCAACACTGGCTTTCAATTGCTTTGAAAGAGTACCCATAGAGCTACTAATTTTGCCGATATTGCGTGCCGCATTTTGCTCCGATTCCATCCACACTACATAACATTGTTTAGGGGGTGTCAGGCGGGACACTTCTGCTAACTCAGATACATCTACATGAATTACGTAGTTCATATTTTTATCTCTTTTCACTTGGATTGTTCCACGAGCAGCAGGTACAACGGCAGAGTTCATAAATGCCACTTTTTTAGTACATGACAAGAAAGAGCAAGATAAGGTCAGTGTCAAAATAGCAAAGGACATGATTTTCACTAGCATTTTAGGAATTAGTAATTTCATAAGGTATGGATGTTTAGGTGAATTGATAATACAAAGGTGAGGCTATTTAAGCTGCATTGTGTTACATAACTCTGACAGAGAGTTATATAATTCACTGATTTGAGAAATTAGCTTAGATAACTTTTGGAAAGTTTTCTAAGCTAATTTATTACTAGTCAATAGGTTGGCTATTCTTAGGTAATCATCCAAAATTATAAATATAATAAGCTGTCTATTAGTATTTTACAAGAAAAATAAATACCAATTAACTACTTACATTACGTTTAAATACATTCCAGTGATGGGTAGTTTGTTTACTTGATTCGCCTGGTTATTTTTCTCAATGGCCAATCGAGCCATTAAGTAGCTGACCGTCGATTCTGCTCCCTGATTTAGGTTAATGTAGGTATCTTCTAAGCCATCGTAACATCCGCCTGTACAGGGGTTATACACGATTTGATGTAGGTGATTTTTTCCTAAAAACCACTCAAAAGCCATGTGCATTTTAGAAATATAATCTTCTTCTGGAAACACATTTGCGAATTTTTCTAATGCTAAAACTGTGTAAGAAATATCAATGGCCTGCTCTCCTCCTATAATTTCAAAGTCGGGTTCTTTCCCTTTTAACGCCCATCCTTTGTTTGAAATCACCTTTATCTGCGTATCGGTAAATATTTTCGATAACAAGAAATCGAAAGCCGATTTGGCAATTTCTAGGTAGATAAAATCGCTTGTGGTGAGCCAAGCACATAGCAAGGCTTCGGGAATGATGCTATTGCCGTAGGTTAAATAACTTTCAAACCATTGCCAATCGACTTCGGCTTCGTGCTTAAAAATTTGCACTAATCGGTCAGACAGCGTAATGAGCAACTCCTGATTAGTGGTAGAACTCTTATACGAATTGGAATAGTATAACCCTTTTATAATGAAGGCCATAGCCCGAGTCGAGCTGATACGGGTAATACCTTGTAAGGCCAAATTGAAAATAACTTCAGCTTTTTCAATAAGTCTTGGAGGTAATACTCCTTCTTGCGAAATCAAAAAGCCTAAAGCCCAAATCGCTCTACCGTTAGAGTCTTCTAAGTTCGTCTCGAAGTTTTGTTCTGTAAATACCCGATGATCGTTTACATAATTCAAGAAATACTCTTCTTCTTCCTGAAAACAAAACTGAATAAAATTAAGGTATATTTCAATGTATTCTAAGTCAATTTTATCCTGAGTAAGCTCATAACGCTGACACATGGCGACCATCGCACGGGCGTTATCATCGAGGGTAAAGCCCGTGTTAATGTCAGGTTGATTAATAATAGAAAACTGAATCATGCCAAAATCAGTGGTTAGGCGATGAAAGTGTTCTAGGTTAATAGGTGGAATTTTAAAGTTTAAGGGAAGTGTTCCATCTACTAACTGATTAAATAGTCTGGCATGAGCAATAGCCGAGTTTTCCCAGGCGGTAGGGGCAATTTTATGAAGCCCTTTAGAGCTAATTTTGGCTCGTAAGGTTTCATCTTTTAGTAACTTTTTTACTTCAATACCTAATTGAGTCGAATTGAAAAATTCGACAATAATACCTGCTCCATCTTCCAATACCTCCTGAGCATGAGGAATGGGCGTAGAGATAATGGCACAGCCGCAACTGATGGCATACGAGAATGTCCCACTCACGGCCTGATTAGGGTCAATTGATGTAAATAGGTAAATATGAGTCAGTTGAAGTAAATCCAACAGAATAGGAAGTGGCAAAAACTCGTTGATGAACGTCACGTTTTCGCTTATCCCAAGTGTATCAATGAGCTCTTTTAACCGATCTCGATAGGCTTCTCCTTCTTCTTTGATAACGGTTGGATGTGTTTTTCCAATAATTAAAAAAAGTACGTCTGGATTTTTGCTAATGATATCAGGCATGGCCTTTAGCGTCATTTCAATACCTTTTCCAGAACTTAATAAGCCAAATGTAGATAGAATTTTTCGGTTGTGTAACCCGTATTTTTCTCGTAAATCCACTTTATCAGCATGAGAAACTAAGTGCGTTCCATGCGGAATTACCGTAATTTTTTGTAAATCAATACGGTAATTTTTTACTAAAATATCGGCTGCTGCATGCGTCATTACGACAATCGACTGACAAAGCTCGACTATCTGCATCACTTTTGATTTCAATACTCGGTTCGGATTGGGTAAAACGGTATGAAAAACGATGCTAATGGGCTTTTGAATGATACTTAAAAGCTGAATAAAATCGTCCATTTTATCTCGAAAAAGCCCAAATTCGTGCTGAATCATGACCGCCTGCGTGTTGTTATCTTCGTTGATGGTTTCTGCTAGGCGAACGAACGATTTTCGATGATTGATATTCAGACAGCTCGTTACCTGACTTGAGTAGGAATACGCTTCTTCTTCTGATTCGATAGCACAGACTTTTATCGCAAAGCTGCCTTCAAATTTATTTTCTAGTGCCGTAATTAAATCTTGTGAATAGGTAGCAATGCCGCATTCTCTAGGTGGAAATGAGGTAATGAATAAAATCTCTGGGATAGGTTCTTGAGCAAGATGTATATTGACTCTACGACCGATACGGCTATTTTGAAGAGTTGAATCGAATAAACGATGACTAGGGTAAGGTGTTGTTGAGTTACTCATGTGCTGGCTCTTTAAGATTAGTTAACAATTCCTGTAGTAATTCCGACAAACACATCGAGGCAAGAGCGATTCGTTCGTCTGCCGCTCCATAATAAATATAAAGCGTATCGTCAATCGTGATAGCTCCTGTTGGAAAACAAACGTTATTTACTTCTCCTTTTAATTCCCAAGGTTCTTCTGGAAAAAATAAGGGATGAGGTAAGCGAGCTAGTTCTATCTGTGGATTTTCTAAATCGAGTAAGGCCGCACAGGCAGAATAAACATAGCCTTCAACCGTATCGTGCACCCCGTGATAAATCAATAACCAACCGTGTTCTGTTTCTATTGGAGGGCAACCACCGCCGATGTAATTGACTTCAAAGTGCATTTTGGGAGAAAGCACAATGTTATTCTCGAAATGGTAAAAGTAATTTAGCCAAAATTCATTGGTAAGTTCAGCCAACTCATTGACACAAACGATCTGAATATCAGGTTTTATGCGGTGTAAAAAATGTAATTTCCCTTGAATTCTTCTCGGGAAAAAAATCACGTTTTTATCCCAAATGAACATGGGTTTTCCTTTCTTTTCCAGAATTCCTCCATTGTCATTATAACGACGGTATTTTTCATTTAGCGGATTTTTAGAACCTGCTAAACGATTGAATTCTTTGTAAATGAGTTGCGAAACAATAACCCCCTTTCTTTCCCAAATAACTAAATCTTTAGAAGTCGATAGTACGCCAAGAGCATTTACTCCGTCATAGGCCGTATAAGTGAGGTAATATAAATCATCAATTTTAACAATTCTAGGATCTTCCACACCATGCGTTTCGTAGTCTAATTGCGGGAATAGCACGGGCGTATCGAAACGCTCTACCACGGATTGGGTATCATCTAATGTGCAGTAGCCTATACTTGAGTAATTGCCTTTACTAACGGCTCTATAAAAAAGGTGAATACAATCGCCAACCTTAATGACCGCAGGATTTAACACTCCTTCATTTTCAAAACCAAGACTTGTTTTGGTAAGAATAACGCCTTCTTTGATGACCTTTACCATGATGATGGATGCTTTTATAGCAGTAAATTATGCTTCGTGATTTTTGGCATCTCTTTTAGTGGCTTTGTCGGCTCGCTTTTCTTTGAGACTTTTTGCAGGCGTTTTCTTGCCTGACTTTTCCGAGGACTCTTTTTCTTTTGACATGAACGAATGCGTTATGGATAAAAAGTATAATGACTAGGGCCTATCCTCTTGCTAGAGGTCATAATAACGGCTTTATTTTCTAAAAGTAAGTAGTGGAAGTTTCGCTCCTAACACAAAATGGTTTGTTACACTTGGCTCGAAT
>JALRIJ010000236.1 GCA_023255485.1 Flectobacillus sp. | reverse complement strand
AATAAAAGCCTGCCTCCATCAACAGGAATAATCGAGCCTGTTGTGAACGTTAACTGCGTTGCCAAAGCAAAAACCGTGTTGGCAACATCCTGCGAACTTGCCAAGCGTTCTAAAGGCGTTTTATCTATTTGTGTTTGTAAATATGCTGGGTCAATATGTTGGGTATAGTCGCCCAGTACCCACCCAGGAGAAACCGACACCACACGAATTTGAGGAGCTAAAGCCCTTGCCAACGAGCGAGTTATACTATCCACAGCCGCTTTTGAAGCACAGTAAGCCACATTGCTCCCGATACCCGACACGGCAGCTACCGATGAGATATTAACAACTAAAGAAGACTGCGTAACTAAAAGTTCTTTCATCGCCCGAATCATGGCAAATGTTCCACGCACATTCGTTTGCAAGATTTTGTCAATCCATTCATCGCTAAGTCCTTCTAAATCATCGTGTTTTACGGGCGTAGTGATGCCTGCATTATTGACCAACACATCCAATTTCCCGTATTTTTCCTTTACAAAATCCCTCAAAGCATGTAGCCTTTCGGGATTAGTAGTGGGTGCTTGAAAAACCGCATGATTTCCTTCGGGTAGCGTTGTCAGCAGTTTTTCTGCTTTTTGTACATCCGAATTATAGGTAATAATTACTGAGAAACCTTCTTGGGCAAATCGCTGCGAAATGGCAGAACCAATTCCACCTGCTCCTCCTGTAACTAACACAACACCTTTGCTGCTATCTATCATATTGCTATACGCTTTCGTTATTTTTTACCGTAACGTCTAACTCGTAAATCAGCTTGTTCTTGGTGACCTGCAAAGTTTTCGATGGCACATAATCTTGAACAATATTCACCAATTAAAGCACTTGCTTCGTCGGTTTTAATTTCTTGATACGTACATGTTTTCAAGAATTTACCTACCCAAAGACCTCCCGTATAACGAGCCGCCTCTTTTGTTGGTAAGGTGTGGTTTGTACCAATTACTTTATCGCCATACGCCACATTCGTTCTAGCACCTAAGAACAAACCTCCGTAGTTGGTCATTTTCTCTAGGAATTCTCTTGGGTTTTCGGTCATTACCTGCACGTGTTCGCTGGCAATGCGATCAGCTTCTGAAATTAATTCTTCTACTGTATCGACCAAAATCACTTGACCGTAATCTCTCCAAGAAAGACTTGCAATATCTGCGGTTGGCAAAATTGTTAACTGACGTTGAATTTCAGCTTCAATACCATGAGCAATTTCCTTACTCGTAGTCAACAAAATAGTTGGAGAAGTAGGGCCATGTTCTGCCTGACCTAATAAATCAGTTGCACACATTTCTACATCACACGTGTCGTCTGCAATCACCAAGGTTTCTGTTGGGCCAGCAAATAAGTCGATGCCCACTTTACCAAATAATTGGCGTTTTGCTTCGGCTACGTAGGCATTTCCTGGGCCTACCAACATATCCACTGGAGCAACGGTTTCCGTACCAATTGCCATCATGGCAATTGCCTGAACGCCCCCTAACAAATACATTTCGTCTGCACCCGCCATGTACATTGCTGCAATGGTCGCCTTTGGAATTTCTCCGTTGATGGGAGGTGTACAAGCAATAACACGCTTAACCCCTGCAACTTTGGCTGTCAATACACTCATGTGAGCCGAAGCCACCATCGGGTAACGTCCCCCTGGTACATAACAACCTACTGAGTTCATCGGGATATTTTTATGTCCCAAGAAAACCCCTGGTAGCGTTTCCACTTCAACATCTTTAATTGAATCACGTTGAATTTGAGCAAAATTTCTAATTTGCGTTTGTGCAAACTTAATATCGTCGATTACTTGTTGAGGCAAACTTGCTACAATTTCCTCTGCTTGTTCTTTGCTTATTCTGAAGCTTTCTGGCGACCATTTGTCTAGTTTTTCAGAATACTCTCTTACGGCAGCATCACCGTTTTGAGCTACATTTTCTAACATAGCTTCTACTAAAGCACGTACTTTCAGATCTGCCTCTTTACTTTCGGCATACGTGATGCCCTTTTTTATTTGCTGAATCATTATCCCTTTTTATAAAATCTTAAGTTTATAGAAAATATACTGTTTGCACAAACAATAAAATACCTTTAGAAAACCAATTCTAGCAAATACTCCAGCGGATGCAAAGCTCAATTATCCCCATTATTTCTCTGCATCCCTATGAAGTATTCCCTTACGTTTTATCTAATTTTAGTACAACAAAATTACAATTGATTTATATATACTTGTTATTCAAAAAGAGACGATTTACATTCAAAATCAACTCTTTTTGAATTTCTATTATACCTTTAATCTCAAGAATCATTCAATTCTAAAAAATCTATTTCTGAAGTCGCTTTTCTAAGGCTTCTTTATAATCCTCCCAGTCTTCAATCGGAAATTTGGCCACTCCTGTTTCCATAGCTGCTTTTGCAACGGCAGGTGCAACACTCTTGAGTAATCGAGGGTCAACAGGTTTGGGAATAATGTATTCTCTACCAAAAGCAAGACTATCATCGTTATAAGCAACTTTGACTTCTTGAGGCACAGGCAATTTGGCTAAGTCTGCAAGAGCATAGACAGCCGCTAATTTCATTTCGTCGTTAATAACTTTTGAACGAACATCCAACGCTCCTCTAAAAATATAGGGGAATCCCAACACATTATTTACCTGATTCGGATAATCGCTACGCCCTGTAGCAAAGATGAGGTCGTCTCTGGTTGCCATCGCTTCCTCATAAGCAATCTCAGGCGTTGGATTTGCCATCGCAAAAACAATGCAATCTTTCGCCATACGCTTCAACATTGCCGATGTCAACACATTCCCTTTTGATAAACCTACAAAAACATCTGCCCCTTCCAGTGCATCTGATAAACTGACCGTTACGTCCATTCCATCGTTGGCAAATTCCTTTTTACGACCATCTAAGTTGGTACGACTTGGATGAATAAGTCCCTTAGAATCAAACATGTAAATATTTTCTTTCTTCGCTCCCAACATCGTATAAAGGTGGGTACAAGAACTCGCCGAAGCTCCCGCTCCGTTAACAATTATTTTGACTTCCTCTATTTTCTTTCCTACAATTTCCAAAGAGTTTAATAGTGCAGCCGAACTAATTACTGCTGTACCATGCTGGTCGTCGTGCATGACTGGAATATCTAATTCTGCTTTAAGACGATCTTCTATTTCAAAGCATTCTGGAGCCGAAATGTCCTCTAGGTTCACCCCCCCAAACGTATGCTCTAATAATTTGACCGTTTTTACAAAATCATCGACATTTTTAGTATTGATTTCTAAGTCAAATACATCAATATCGGCATAAATTTTAAATAGAAGCCCCTTGCCTTCCATCACAGGTTTACTCGCTGCTGGGCCAATATCGCCAAGCCCCAGCACCGCAGTACCATTTGAAATTACAGCTACCAAATTCCCTTTTGCCGTATATTTGTACACATCTTCGGGGTTATCGGCAATTGCCAAACAAGGGTCTGCTACCCCTGGCGAATAAGCTAAGGTTAAGTCTCGTTGTGTTGCGGTTTCTTTAGAAGGGATTACTTCGATTTTTCCAGGACGTCCCTTGGCGTGGTAATGAAGAGCGTCTGCTTTTAGATTACTTTTTAAATTCATTATACTGTTAACCAACGAGTTACCTCGTAAGGTTATTTAATTAAAAAAAAGGTTAGTAAAAGCTATTCCTTTTAGCCAAATAGCTTTTACTAGCTCATTAAAGTCCTTTATGTTGTTTTATCAATTGCTGATATTCGTAGAAACTCTGTTTGGGCGTGCGTTCTTGAGTGGCATAATCCACATAGATTAAGCCTAAGCGTTTGGTATATCCCGAAACCCATTCAAAATTATCCCAACCACTCCAAACCACGTAACCATTCAAATTCGCTCCTTCTTTCTTAGCTTTTAATGCCCAGTCGATATGACGTTTGATGTAATCACAACGCAATGGGTCAATCACTTTTCCATTCACTTTCACATCTTCCGAAACATACCCTGTACCATTTTCAGTAATAATTACCTTCGGATTAGCGTATTGATTTTTTAAACGCATTAACATTTTGTACAAATATTCGGGTCTAACTGGTCCAACATTTGACTTCACTTCGTCAGGATTATTATCTAACCATTTTAACGACATAGGCGTATCTTCTCCCTTCACGATGGCAGGAGCATAAAAGTTAATCCCTAGAAAATCTGGTTTGTTCACCTTGATAAATGCCATGTCTTCAGCACTTGGCTTAAAACTAGGATTGTATTTAGCTAAGGAATCCATCGCCATTCTCGGATATTTTCCTTTGTACAAAGCATCTAAAAATAAGCCATTGATTAAAACATCCTGAAAATCAGCCGCTTTTACATCTGCTATTTTGTTAGCATCCCAAGGAGCAGCAGGATTGACGTTTAGAACGATTCCGATTTCTCCCTTTAATTTTAAGTCATGATAAAGCTTGATTGTCTTAGCATTGGCAATCAACTGACGATGAGCTTTTTGCATTTGACTCATGTATGCCTCTTTGCTTAATGGTTTCGTAGGATCTGAAGTAAGCATATTTTCCACCAAGAAAAACTCAATATAAGGTTCGTTGAAGGTAATAAAATGCTTGATTTTTTTACCAAAACGTTTGATAACCACCGAGGCATAATTGGTGTACCAGTTAATCATTTCTGGATTTCCCCAACCTCCTTTTGCCATCAACACATAAGGGTAGTCGAAATGATAAATCGTGACTAAAGGCTCAATACCTGCCGCCAATAAATCATCAAATGCAACAGCTTTATAACCTTTTTCAAGAGGAAGTTTTGCTGTATATTCTATTGTATATTCAACATCTTCATTTAAAAGTTCATTTGCAATTTCATTTAATGTATAACCATTAAATCCTAAAGCTGCATTTGTAGGAATTACTCTTTTATCAATATTTGTATAAGTTCCCTCTTGTTGATTAAGAGCTGGAATATCTAAATCTCCATCACCTAAAGCTGAAAGTT
>JALRIJ010000235.1 GCA_023255485.1 Flectobacillus sp. | reverse complement strand
GTTTATCTAAGTGATTATATCTCCCAGGGATAAAAGTCGGGTTCAAAGAAGCGTTGTAGCTATAGCCAGCCGCCACAATATCGGTATTTTCAACGGGCATCATCCGAGCCATTCTAAAGCCTAAGACTGGTTGACCTGTAATTTCTTGAAGTACTTTTCGGGAATCAGCTAGGTCTTTTTTGCCATCGAAACTACTGTGATACATACCATGAGACGCAATTTCGTGCGTTTTTGCCAGTTCTCTCAAGAGTTCTGGTTGACACAAAGCGTATTGCCCTGTACAAAAAATCGTACTTTTCACCTGATATTTTTCTAAAAGAGCTTTCAATAACAACACTCCTCTAGTCGAAACGGCAATCTGTTCTTCTAACGGAATGTGTTGATTATGTTCTAAAGGGACATCAAACTCTTCTACATCGAAGGTCAGGATAATTTTTTTGGTATTCATATTATGGCATATCGAATTTAAACCTTACAGTTTCTCAAAAGACTGTAATCGTTTCTTCAATTTCTGATAATTTTCTAGCACTAAACTTACCGACATTTCTGCAATGGGTAAGTCAATTCGTTCGTCCATTGCTACTTCATAAACCGTACTTAATGGATGAAATTTAGCGTTATTGAGTATATTTTTGCTATATAAACCTAGCAAGGGTTTATCAAAAGCAGCAGCAATATGCACAATAGAGGTGTCTGGAGAAATCACAAGAGTTGCTTTTTTGACGACACTATAGACTTCAATAATGCTCTTCGTTTCCAGATAAGCAGCATTAGTAACGGCTTCCGCAATTTGGATAGCTCGCTCTTTTTCGGCAGGGGCTGCAATGATGATAATCGACGGAATATCTTTTGCTATTTGCTGTAAAAATGAAACCCATTTTTCAGTTGTCCAGTTACGTTCTACTCTACTTCCCGAAAGGTTAACACAAAAATATTGACTTATCGTCTTTTTCTGTAAAAACTCACTAATTCTTTCTTCTGCTTTTGCTTGAATAAAAAGCGTAGGGCGAGCCGTTGAGGGTTCGATTCCGAAAGGAGCAAGAGCCAATAAATTGATGAATGAAATGTGTTTGTCGGGGTGTTCACTTTCGTGTGGTACTTGAAAATCGAATACCGCAGGACTAGCCTCATAACCAATCTTGAAGGTAGCTCCACCCAAACGAGCGAAGAGAAGGCTTTCGCCAGAGCGGTGATTTTTAGGGTCTATCCAAACATCGTATCGTTCTTTTCGCAAGGCTATGATGGTCTTCATACGTCCCCAAAAACTTTTTTCGTACAGAAGCACTTTGTCAATAAAAGGGTGTCCGTCAACCGCTTGATAATTGTGTTTACCAGCCAACAAATGGACTTCGTTCGCTGGATTGAGTTTTTTGAGAGCCTCAAAAACGGGTAACAATAAAATTAAATCACCTATTCGCCCAAGCTGAACGACAAGGATTTTTTGGGCTTTTCCTGAATCAAGCATTTCTTAACTTATTTCTTTTGAAAAATATTCAAAAAGCTCAATAGCTCCCGTTTAATTGTTTTAGAATTCATTTGCGAAAATGTAATTCCATCACGTACATGAACTAGAATCTTGGCTAATCGTAAATCTTTTCTTTTTGATGCCAATACCACGAACTCCATATCAAACAAAAAGGAGTTGATTTTTGTCTGCAAAAATACTTCACGCCCTTTTGCATTAAAGCCTTTTAACCCCGATTGTGTATCTTTAACAAACATCGAAGGGAAAAAAATATGATTCATCGTTCGAAGTGCCAAGGAGAATACCTTCCGTAAAAAAGGCAATTGGCTATAATAGTGGTCATCTCGAACCCCCAATACCACATCGTATTTTTCTTCATAGAGTAAGCGAAACATCTCCCAAGCATTTTCCATACGATACGGATAATCGGCATCGGTATAAATCACTAAATTGCTCTGAGTCTGAGCAATAGCGGTACGCAAGGCAAAACCTTTTCCCTGATTTTGCTCATAAGTAACATATTCAAATGACGGAACAGCAGCCTGAAGATTGGCTAAATGCGTAGCACTGATACCTCTGGATGAGCCATCATTCACGACATATAGTGTGACTGCAACCTCCGTAGGAAGTTTGGCTACGAAAATACGATAGTAATGTATAAGTTCTTGCTCCCAACCCTCATGAGGATTATAACAAGGATGGACTATATCTAATGTGGTAGTTGCTTTCAAGAGTTCAAAGAGAAATTTGGAATGCAATTTATTCTTTTCTTTTTGCTAATTTGTTGATAATCGTGTTAAATATTGCTTTTTTTCCGTTGGAAACCTCTTTTCTATCCATTTTTTAAAACGGATTTGGGTGTTCGGAATTCGTTGAGAAATGGGTACGGTGGTAAAATCTAACTTACCTATAGCTACAATATCTTGCTCTACGGTGCTTCCTTCTAAAAACGAGCGTAATGTAAAGTCTTGTATTAATTTATTCCACTCTTCTTTTGCTGCCCAAAAATGAGCAATAAATGATTCAGCAGCTTGAACTTCCCCTTTATGCGACAAGGCTACCGCCAATGAAAACTGCTCTATCAAACGACGAGTCACTCCAGCGGCCAACATATCATCACAAATAGCGAGTGCTAAACGAATCGTATCTAAAGAATGTGCAGGTAAACCCACTACGCCCGCATTCCACATACAATGATGCGGTGTTATCGTAATTCCACCAAAGGACTTTGCTCCTACTTCTGACCACATTTTTCGTTCGGTCTTACTTTTGAGAGCAGATAATTGTCCCTCATTTAAGTGCATAATCGGTTTTTGTAAGGCTATCTTCAAAGAAGACAATTGCTCATACAAAAATGTATCGGTATCTAAATAAACCACAGCCTCCTCTGGATGAAGCAAACAAATGTGTTCTATCGCTTTAATTTTTATCCTCCAAAAAAAATCATGCTCGCCAGACCATTCCGTTAGCAACGATTGAGAAGTTTCAATTACCTTAATTCGATCACCCAATCGTTGATAGAATTGAGGGGCATCCGTTAACATATAAATACGGTCATTTGTTGTCATTTGACCTAAGAACGTACATATCGAAAAATATGCTTGTGTATGATGCTGTTGGTTATTACCAAAAACGATATAGAGGATATTCATAAAATTATTAGGGTAAGTTTAATTGAGAGGAGTTGTTAAGTGATAATGCAAAATTATGAATTTTAAATTTTGCATTTCATACCATAACGATTAAGCCTTTATGAGAAAAGTACATTTTAAATAATTTTCACGATTAGTTACTTCTAATAACAAAGATAGGTATCAGAAACTGCTGTTCTAATACCTACCGTTCGTTGCTACAACAAACCAAACTGTCTAAAATGATGTCTGAAATGCTTACTATGAAAAATTACCCAATCGCCATAATTCAGTTCACCCAAACGAGGATGTTGATAAGTCTGACTAGGATTCTCGCTAAAGGTTTTTCTAAAAATACCCAACTCATTTGCTAACTCCGCTAAAGCAGTGGTTAAGTCAGGATACACCAACGCAGGAGGCTCATCTCCCATCAGTTTGGATTTAACCCCCTGTGCCATTTCGTTATCCGAATAAATCAAATACGCTTTTGCCTTGGCTGCGGCTTCTAAATCTTCAGGGCCTTTCAACAACATTTTTCCATTCGAAAAACGGAGTGTCATCGCTAAGTGCTCAATCATATTCTGAGCATTCATTTTACCCCAGAGAGCAGGCGTACTTTGTGTTAATTTTGAGAGAATTTGTTGTAATTCTTCTTCGTTCGTAATGGTCATTATTTATCTACAGTTTCGTTTCCGTTTGGGTGGGCAATAAATATACTTTCGTTTAGTCCATAGCCATAGAGCGTTCCTATATTCTTGACTTTAACACTAGTTGAGACCTCGAATTAAGTGTTTAAAATACAATGGCTATTCATCATCAGCCAAGCATTCCTTACTTAGCGTTGAATTTACGAATCTGTACTAAAAAGTTCACACGATTTCGCTATTTAATCTTCCGAAAGAGTCAAATAATCATCCTTTTTTTTTAAATTCGAAGTATAAATCTGACCATGACTAAAAAATTAAACCTTATTTTTTCATTATACTCTAAATGTTCCAAATCTAAACTCATTAAGTAACCTCTGAGATAGCTTCTAAATGTTAAGAATATTTTTAGACAACTGCCATCAACCTATTCGACCGTGTCTAAGCCATACATATTTGTTGCCTAATCCAGTAGTTTCTTGAATGATTAGATAGGTTCTAGCTGAACTCATAGCCTTATGCTTGTATCTCTTATCTTATTACTAGTCATCATTCACACGATTGCCAGCGTTAGGTATTCACCTGCTTTCGATAATTCGTTTTTAAGAATCACCGTTCTGAAAGCAGGCCTCCTCTACGCTTTAGGAGTTTACGTAACCATCGAACTAAGCTCTGCGTTCAACCAACTTAATCACACGACCTTTTGGGCGGTTCATTTACTCACGCTAGTAGCTCTACTAGCTTATCTTTTTTATTATAACCACCTCAATTTTGACTACCTCACGCACAAGATACCCTCATTAAAAAGGTTATCCCCTATAGAAAAGCGGTATTTAATTGGTTTTATACTGTTAGGAATTCTCCCATTACTATTATTGGCGGCTTATTCTGCACCCAATAACTTTGATTCTCTCAACTATCACTTAGCTCGTATTAGTCAGTGGATTCAAAATGCCAATGTAGAGCATTTTCCGACTAATCATACCCAGCAACTCTATCACAACATTTTTGCGGAATATTTACAAATGAATTTGATGCTACTGGACAATAGCGATCGTTTTGTCAATCTAGTGCAGTTCTCTGCAATGGTTGGAGTACTCATTCTGACTAGTGCTTTTTTAAAAGAATTGAACGTTAACTATAAATTACAAATCGTGGCAAGTTCCATAGCCTTTGCGATACCCATAGGGATTTTAGAATCAACAACCACCCAGAATGATTATTTAAGTGCTTTTTTCTTATGTCTATTTGTTTTTTGGGGCTATCGAT
>JALRIJ010000234.1 GCA_023255485.1 Flectobacillus sp. | reverse complement strand
GACGGTGATCTCCTGCTGTAAACGTAGAGTCTTTCGAGAACTTACCTGTCAATAATCCGCTTGCCAATGGCACACGAACAATCAATCCAATATCTTTCTTCTTAGCTTGCTCAAAAAACAACTCTATCGGACGTTGACGGAACATATTAAAAATAAACTGCACTGTTGTCACATTATCGTATTCGATGGCTTTGAGTCCTTCTTCTACTTTCTCGACACTCACGCCCAAATGTTGAATTTTCCCTTCTTCTTTCAAGCGGTCAAATAATTCAAAAATCTCAGGACGATAATATACTTCTGTTGGAGGACAGTGTAATTGAATCAAATCAAGCGTTTCTAAGCCCATATTGCTCAAACTATCTTCCACAAACTTACGCAAAACTGCGGGCTGATAGGCTTCATTCACATGAGGATTCAATTGTCTACCGCATTTTGTAGCTACAAAAAGGCGTTCTGAACGGCTTTTCACAAAGCGACCAACCGCTTTTTCACTGTCCCCTCCACCATAGACATCGGCCGTATCAATAAAATTAACCCCTGCGTCAACGGCAGCATGAAGGATTTTATCAGCGTTTTCAAAGCTAAAATCATCGCCCCATTTGCCACCCACTTGCCAAGTACCAAGACTTATTTCGGAGATTTCAAATCCCGTTTTACCTAATTTTCTGTATTTCATTGTTTTTGGAGAATAGCTATTTTTAGCAAAGATAGGTACTGTTATCATAAGTTCTATCCTTCACTATTTCTTATCCTTCACAAAATCCAATGCTAAAGAGTTTAAACAATAACGTAAGCCTGTTGGGCGAGGGCCGTCTTCAAAAACATGACCTAAGTGAGCTCCACAACGACTACAAAGAATTTCGACACGCTCCATGCCAAAACTGGTATCAGCAATTTCTAAAATGGCTTCGGGATGAATCGCTTTGTAAAACGAAGGCCAACCTGTACCCGATTCAAATTTTGTTTGCGAATCAAACAGGGGTTGTTTACAACATACACAGTTATAAATTCCTTTGTCGTGGTTTTTCCAGTATGCTCCAGAACAAGCTAACTCAGTACTTTTCATACGAGTTACTTTGTATTGTTCTGGTGTCAAGATTTTTCGCCATTCTGCTTCCGTTTTCACGACGGCAAATTTATGTTCAGATTCTTTCGCTGTCGTACGTTCTTGAGCACAGCTCTGAAACACAAATGAGCAACAAAGTGCGAAGGCAACTAGGTATGATTTCATGATTTTATTCTCTTTTTTATGTTAAACTCATTAAATGATATACGAATAAGAAGGGGGAAAAGTTTTCAGAAGCTGGATATTTATGATACATCTACACTTTGAGGGACTTGGTCGATTCGTCACCTTTCTTTTCCCTTTTATATGTCACTTTTGTCCCATTCTTTCGTTAATTAGATTGTGTATTCAAACGTACTATATTTTTTCAACTATAAATGTAATTCAAATGACACTTAATAACAATTTCGCAAAAACGGCTTTTGTAGCGGCTTTAGGTTTATTCCTATCAACTGGCTTATATGCTCAAGATACTCAAGATGGAGCAAGTACGACTAAGAAAGAAAAAAGAGGCAGAGGTGGCGATGGAGAAAACAGAGGCCCGATGGATCCAGCATCAAGAGCTAAAATGGATACGCAACGTATGACCGAAAATTTGGGTTTAAATGCAGACCAAGCGAAAGCAGTAGAAGCGATTAATACCAAATATGCTACAAAGCAAAACGAATTGATGACGGCTCTTCGTCCACAAGACGGTTCTCGTCCTTCGGAAGATGTTCGTACAAAAGGATTTGAGCAAATGAAAGCATTAAACGATGCCAAAGATGCAGAATTGAAAAAAGTATTAACTGCTGACCAATACACAAAATATACGACTACTAGAAAAGAAGGCAGAGGTGGCCCAGGTGGTCGTTTCGGTGGTGGTCGTCCAGATGGTGATAGATAAGGAGTCGTCGGTTTAAAGTATAAGGTTCAAAGATGTCCTTGCCAAAATAAGCTTGACAACATAACTTGACACAATAGGTACTTAGTAAGCTAAAAGAATAAAGCCCCTAGTCTTTCGAGATTAGGGGCTTTTCTGTAATTTTGAGGATATGAATAAAGAAGTACTCGTTAAAATAGCCAATTTTTGTGCCTACCAAGAACGCAGCCACCGAGAGGTAAAAGAACGTCTTGCCGAACTGGAAACCTTTGGCGATGATGCCGATGAAATGACGGCTTGGCTCATCGAAAATAATTATCTCAACGAAGAGCGTTTTGCCAAAATATTTGCGGGGAGTAAGTTTCGTCAAAAGAAATGGGGTCGCTTGAAAATTAAGCAAGAATTAAAAAAGCGAGGAGTTTCTGACTATTCTTTGCGGATGGGAATGAATGAAATAGACCCTGATGATTATTATGAAACACTCTGTGAATTAATCGAAAAAAAGGCGAAGGACATTAAAGATAGTAATCCGTTAATTCAAAAGCAGAAACTGGTCAATTTTGTACTTACTAAGGGTTTTGAACAAGATTTGGTATGGGATGCCGTCAATGAATTTCAGAAAAAAGGATAAAAAAAGCTGTTCGTCGTATCGACAAACAGCTCTAAACGCCCACCGTATTTAATGGTTAATTAGCAGAAAATGTAATGGGTAATATGCAATAGCTCGAAACAGGTTGGCCTGCAACGGTAGCTGGTTTCCAATTCGGCATTTGTTTAATAGCTTTAATAGCTTCGTTATTATAAGCAGTATCGCCTAAGCCTTTGGCAATGTGCACTTTATCAATTTTACCAGTCTTAGTAACTAAAAAACGGACAAATACACTACCAGATAAGTGCTTAATTGGCTGTTGCGGATACGCTAGTTTACTTGATAAAAAACGATTTAAGGCTCCTTTCCCCCCAACAAAACTAGGCTCAGTATCAATTAACACATAAACAGAGTCTTGATCAACGTCATCAGATTGCTCGCTAACCATACTGGTTGTTTTTCCAATCATTAATTGACTTCTCTCCTCTTCGGTAAGAGGCATATCTCTTAAACTAGCACTCTTGTCAACAGGGGTTAATTCCTTAGTAGATAACCCAATTTTTTCATACTGGGTGGTTGGTACTACTTGAAAAGAACGTTCTTCTTGTAATTTTCTTTTAGCATCGTCCAACAAATTTTCTAGCGTCTGTAATTCTTGTTCGTTAACAGCACTCGTTTTGTCTGGGTTAGGTGCCAAGGGAGATACGTCTTTAGTATCCTGCAGTTTTTCGTTCGCCTTGTTGATCAGGTTTGCTGGAATTACAGGAGCTTTTGACGATGATTTAAGAGACTGAGCTTCACTTGTATAGATAACTAGTACAAGAGGCATTATAGTGGTAATAATTTTAAACATAAGTTGATTTAACTAAATGGGCGTTTGGTGGATTGTAGCAAAAACCAGACCATTATTATCATTTATTAAGTATAAATCACTAATTCAAAGAGATTTGCTCTAGAATCACGCTAGTTCTGAAATGGGTATCGTTTAAGTTCAATAAGTCAAAAAGCGGAATTTGTTATTTTTTTTTGTTAACTAAAAAAATCACCTTAACTTTGACACAATGAAACACTTAAGCAACTCATACCGTCCTTATTATTACTATGCTTCACGAGCATAGGTCGGTTGTGTTTTGACTAAATTCAAGGAAATTTAATTATACAATATACACAAAAGCCGACTCCATGGAGTTGGCTTTTTTTGTGCTCTTTTTTTCGATTCTTAATGGTTAAGAATCGGTCGTAACGAAAAATAATGAATATAAAACCTGCTTCTCGAATGAACTTGGTACAAGAATATTACTTCTCGACCAAGCTAAAACAAATAGCCGAAATGCGTGCTAATGGTATTGATGTAATGAATCTAGGAATCGGTAGCCCCGATCTTCCTCCTTCTCAAGAGACCATCGACGCATTGGCTGATGCCGCTCAACATCCCAAGCACCATGCCTACCAAAGCTACGTAGGTTTGCCTGCTTTGAGAGAAGGAATTGCTGTGTTTTATCAACAGTTCTATGGCGTTAGCTTAAATCCTGTGAATGAAGTGTTGCCTTTGATTGGTTCAAAAGAAGGTATCATGCACATTGCAATGGCTTATTTGGAAGCAGGTGATGAAGTATTAGTTCCCAACCCAGGCTATCCAACTTATCGTGCGGCATCCTTGCTAACAGGAGCAAGTGTGGTAGATTATGATCTTTCGGAAGAAAATGGCTGGCTACCAGACTTGAAGGCCTTAGCTCAACGTGATTTGTCGAAGGTGAAGTTGATGTGGGTAAATTATCCACACATGCCAACAGGAGCGAAAGCAACAACTGCCTTTTTTGAGGAATTAAGAGACTTTGCTATCGAACATAACATTCTGTTAGTCAATGACAATCCCTACAGTTTTATTCTGAACGATAAACCAGAAAGTATGTTGGCTATCGAAGGCATGAAAGAGGTTGCCTTAGAATTAAACTCGCTTTCAAAGTCGCACAACATGGCTGGGTGGCGTATGGGTATGTTATTAGGGAAAGCTGAATTCGTTAGCACAGTCCTTCGTTTTAAATCCAACATGGATTCGGGGATGTTTTTACCCCTACAAATGGCAGCGATTAAGGCTTTGCAAAATCCTCATTCTTGGTACAGCGACTTAAATGCCATCTACAAACAACGTCAGGAAAAAGTGTTTGAAATGATGGACTTATTGAACTGTTCGTATGACCCTAATCAATCTGGGATGTTTGTATGGGCAAAAATCCCTGCTAATTATGCAACAGGTTTCGCCTTGACGGACGAAATATTAGAGAAAGCGGCCGTATTTATAACCCCAGGAGGAATTTTCGGTTCGGCAGGTGATGGCTACATCCGTACTTCTTTGTGTGCTGAGGTATCGGTTTTTGAAGAAGCTATTCAACGGATAAAAGTGGCGTTGGCAATTTAAGTAACCACATAGGCGGATAGATTACATAGAAAATAGCGTTTGCCGTTACTGATAACATTAGGTGACTATAGACTGCGACAGAACTT
>JALRIJ010000233.1 GCA_023255485.1 Flectobacillus sp. | reverse complement strand
AGGAGTTGCTGCGGTAATGGTGATTCGAGTTTCAGAAGGTAGTGGAGGCACATCCAGCGGGTCAGTTAATACAGCTTGCCCATACACATTTACTTTTTGTGGAATGTTATTACCAAATTTATGGACTATGATTGCATCTGCAAGTACCGACGGAACACTGTAGTTAACCCAATTCATGTACGTCGAACCATCGAATGTACCAATGAGTGTTTTCTGCGTGCCATTCAAGGCATAAATCGTGGCAGGATAATCAGTGAAAACGCCTGTGTAATCATATAATTTGACCTTGTTAACAATCGCTTTACTACTCAATTTGATGGTCACATCTACCCATTTGCTGTTTCCTGTCCAAGCACTTTCAACCATTTTAGAGAGGTCGTCATTGAGCCAAGGCGTATAATCCATGCCCGTATTTTCGCTAGGGCTTACGGAAGCTAAGGTAATACGGTCTTCAATAACTGGCAGAACGGTTGTTGAGGTAATAGGTTGTCCAAATACCTTTACTTTTTGTGGAATATTGTTAGAGTATTTGTGGATAACAATGGCATCTGCGACCAAACCTTGCGGAAGAACCAAATCCACAAAATTCATATACGTAAGTCCTTGAAAAGTTCCCAAAAAGATTTTTTGCGTTCCATTCATGGCATAAATATAAGCAGGCTTATCGGTAAAAACGCCTTCGTAATCGTAAAAGGATAAACGGGTTACGAGCGATTTTTGGCTTAATTTCAGGGTAACATCAACCCATTTGAAATTGTCTTGCCATGCGGCAGGAACGAGATTGTTGAGGTCGTCGCTTAACCAAGAGGAATAGTCTTGTCCTGTGTTTTCACTAGGGGTTACAGAGACAATCGGGATACGTTCTTCGGTTTGACCGAATGCTAACAAATGTGCCCAAAGTAAGGCAATAAGGAGTACGGTTTTTTTCATGGTGTGGGGAAATTAATTGTAAGGATAAGATCCTTAGGGATTGGACCTTAGGGCTAAATTACGAAGAAGAAATGGCTATAAATAATTTCATCAAGCTAAATAGCTAACAAAAGTTAAGATTGTTGATGAGTGTCCTTGAAGGGGTGATGAGCGATGACTGACAAGATTAGGAAGAGGAATTAGTACAAGGTATATTTGTAAATATAAACATTCTTATTCAAAATAGCCTTAAATAAAGGTGGGGTTGTCGAGGGCTTCATTAAAAGAGATGAAAATGCAAAAAATGCTATTAATCAGGTAGAAAGCTTTATCAATTTAGCAAAAAATGCTAATTTTGCACCCACAATTTCAGCCAAGTGGTCTGGTAATTTCTCACAAAACGTTCTTTGCATTATACCCCATGGTCAACAGACGCTTACTCCGCATAAAAGCATTTCAAACAATTTATGCCTTCCGTACTACGGAACGTGCCAATTATCAACTCGCATTCGATACGATTGCCGATAATTTTTTACCCGATCTTAGTTTAATGATTCCTAAAGAAGCACAGATGCCCAAGCTAGAAGGCTTGCGTAAGCTGGCAGAAACGCATTTTGAAGAGTTGTTCAAGAAGGAAGTAAAAGAAGATCAGATTCCTGTAGAGGCGAAAAGTGCTGCCAAAAAAGCGTTACTTCTTTATAACGAAGCGGTGAAGCGTGACCGTCAGAAATTGACAACTAAAATGGTGGAAGAAGTAGAAACCATTTATGAAGATTACCTAAAAATGTTATTGTTGCTAGTTGAAATCACGGACATTGCCGTGTGGGATCAGCAACGTCGTTTGGTTGAAAGTGAACACCAAACTGCTCGTATGGGTGATAACGTCGTTATTAAAGCCCTTCGCAATTTACCTGCCTTTGAATTAGAGTTAATCCGTCATGGAATCAAATGGACGGATGATGACTTAAATACCATCAAAAAATTATTTATTGAGGGCATCTTAACGGATGAAACATTCCAAGCCTACCTGCGTGCTTCTGAACATACGTTTGAGGAGGATTTAGCCATTGTGGTGTATATCCTGAAAAACTATGTTTTGAAACATCACTTGGTCGTAGCTTATTTTGAAGAAAAAGGACTAAATTGGCAAGAGAATAAAGATGTTTTGAAAAGCTTAACAACCAAAACATTCAAAATTTCTGCTCCAGAAGACTTAGCGTTACAACCTTTAGCGATGAACTGGGAAGAAGATAAAGGCTACTTTATCGACTTGTTCGACAATGCTCTAAATAACGATGCTACTTACGAAGGCATGGTGATGGAGCAAACGAAAAACTGGGAAGCTGATCGTTTGGCGATGACAGATATGTTGATTCTGAAATTGGGTTTAGCTGAGCTGATTAATTTCTCTAGTATTCCAACGAAAGTAACGATTAACGAATTTATCGAAATTGCTAAAAATTATTCAACCCCAAAGTCGGGGCAGTTTGTGAATGGTTTGTTGGATGTACTTTCTCAAAAACTAACAAAAGAGGGCGTAATTCGTAAGTCGGGTAGAGGATTAATCGATAACAAATAAAGGGTATTTTATTTCTTTTGTTTGGCGATTAGCCTGTAAACTTGCACTAAATAAGCGAAGGATGCGTTCTCAATAAGAGGCTTTGTTCGGTATTTCATAAGAAAATTAGTACCGAAGCTTCAACAACTAACAAGATTTTAGATAACTTTGGTCTCAATAAGCCATTCATAAATCGTAAATTAACATGAGCAGAACATCAAAAACCCTTTTGGCATTTTTGTCAGGTGCAGCCGCAGGTGCTGTTTTGGGAATTCTTTACGCACCAGATAAAGGAGAAAATACTCGTAGTAAATTGTTTTATCAATTAGAAAAATATCGTGACGACTTGAAAAAGTTGATTACTGACCTAATTGAGGGAAAAGAGGTTCAAGAAACAATGGCGAAGACAGAAGGGAAAAAAGTAATTACAGAAACCCGTGAAAAAGCAGAGCGTTTGTTGGAAGATGTAGAGTTGATGATGAGTCAAATTAAGGCAAAAGCGGAAAATTAATCCATTCATCACACATGAAAAAAATCTTATTCCTCGCTTTCAGTCTCTCTTTTTTAGTATTTGCTTGTAAAAATAAGCAGAAAAATGGAGGGTATACCGCAGAAGAGTTGAAGCCAACAGCAACGGCATTTCCTGTGATGAAGATTGACTCTCCTTTTGTGGATTTAGGTACAGTGACGGAGGGTGATACTGTGTTTCATACCTATAAATTTACTAATACAGGAAATATTCCTTTGGTTCTTACCAACGTAAGTGCTTCTTGCGGTTGCACAACTCCTTCGTATTCAACAGATCCTGTAGCACCAGGCGAAGAAGGATTTATTAGTGTTAAGTTTAATAGTAGAAACAAAATAGGTAAATTAAATAAAACGGTAACTGCTTATGCCAACACCAAACCAAGTGATATTACCTTGGGCTTTAAAATAGAGGTGCTGGAAAATAAAAAGAAACCTTTTTAAGTAATTTAATAACCATTATAGTAATCGTAAACAAACCTTAAAATAGCAGTCAATGTTCAATAGTATCTTAGTACAAGCAGGTGGTGCCGCTCAATTTGGCCCTTTGTTAATGATTGGTGGTATGTTTGTAATCATGTATTTTTTCATGATGCGTCCACAACAAAAAAAGGCAAAAGAACAACAAGCTTATGTCGATAACCTAAAAGCAGGTGATAAAGTAGTGACAATAGGTGGTGTTCACGGTACGATTGTAACCGTAAGAGAGAAAACCGTATTGGTAGAAGTGGATTCAAGTAAGGGTGTTAGAATGACATTTTTGAAATCAGCAATTTCAAAAGATGCTTCTTCTCAACTTGGTGCAGAATAAGATTTAACATTCATGGGGACTGGTAAAAGCATGTATTTTATCATTCCCCATTCGTTTCTCAAGCACTTTTCTTCTTATGAAAGCAAAATCTATAGGATTTGATTTAAAGGCTGTTTTTATCAGTCTTATTGCAGCATTAATCTTTTGGTTAATGAATGCTCTTAACAAGGATGGTTATTCCCAAAAAATCTCCTTCCCACTGCAAGTTAGATACGACGATTCGTTGTATATTCCTCTCCAACCATTACCCGAAAAAGTATTAGTCAATGTTTCTGGAAACGGCTGGAGTTTACTCCGCAAAGCGTTATCGCTCAATACCACCCCAATCGTTTATCCAATTTCAAAGCCTCTTAAAACGAAGTATTTGAATACGACTTCATTGACTGATTCCTTGAATGATAAAATTCATGATGTGCGAGTTAATTATGTGGTAGCCGATCGCTTTGATATTGAGTTTGATCGTAAAATTTCCAAAACGTTTACCATTAAAGTAGATAGTGTCAATATTCATTTGAAAGATCGTTATGTTGTTTCTAGCTTGATTAATATAAATCCTAAAACGGTTACTTTAGTGGGACCACAATCGGCATTAGAGGAATTAGGCTCTTTTCTTGAAGTTAAAATTCCAAGTAAACGCTTGCAGGAAAATTATGATGATGAGGTGAAAATAGCATTCCCTAAAAATTCACTTATCACGTCTAGCAAAGACAAAGTAGCTGTTAGTTTTGAAGTAGCCGAATTATTGAAATAGAAGGATGAAAAAAACATTAGTAGTGGGTATTACAGGGGGGATAGGAGCTGGAAAGAGTCTTATTGCCCGTGTTTTTGCTTCTTTAGGAGTGCCTGTTTACGAGGCAGATAGCCGTGCTAAATGGCTCATTACTCACGACGCTGTTTTACGAAATCAAATTACCTTGTTGCTGGGTGAGGAGGCATACACAGCGGAGGGCGATTATAACCGTATTTGGGTCGCTTCTCGTGTTTTTGGTCATGCTGAATTACTCCAACAGTTGAATGCCTTAGTACATCCTTGCGTACAAAAAGACGCTCGTCAGTGGGTTGCTGCTCATGCCGATGCTCCTTTTGTATTATACGAAGCAGCATTGATTAGTGCGAGTGCTAAACATGATTTTTTGGATAAAATTCTCTTAATAACAGCTCCCTTAGCGACACGGATCAGTCGAATTCTTCGCCGTGATAAGCGTTCGGAGGACGAGATTAAAGCTATTGTCGCTCGCCAACTTTCGGATGACGCACGACGCTCTTTTGCTGATTT
>JALRIJ010000232.1 GCA_023255485.1 Flectobacillus sp. | reverse complement strand
GTATTACAATAGTTGATAGCAGCGTATAACCTGCTCCAATACACCTGAATAATCGGGCTTTGGCTATTGAAATTACTGCTCATATCGGCAATTTCGGGGTGATGACAGTCACCGCCTTTTAAGAACAAATCCGTTGCCAGTTCGGTCATGGTTGCTCCTCCTTCTTTACCATACCAAAAGCGTAAAGGGGTGTAGGTACTATTTACTAAAGATTCAATACCCGTAGTGGTTCCGTAGAACGTATCGGCGGTTAGACCACTTTTATTGGTTTCGTCTAAATAATCGTTACAAGAGGATAGCCCCAATGTGCTTGCTCCAATTAGTAATAATGCTACTATCTTTTTCATAAGTTGTTTCTTCGTTACGATGGATTGAGAAATTAAAAACTAACATTTACTCCAAAAATCAATTGCTTCGTCATCGGGAAAGAAAGGCTTCCTCCACGTTCTGGGTCATACGGAGCTAATTTGCTGAACGTAAAATAATTTCGCATCGTGGTATATACTCTGATTTTTGAAATACCCCATTTGCTACTCAATGCACTTGGGATTTCATAACCTAAGGTAATATTCTTGATTTTTAAGAATGAACCGTCCGCATAGTAGAGCGTACTCATGTAGCTACTATTTTGGTTTTTGTTCATGTCTGGACGAGGATGGTCATTCGTAGGGTTTTCGGGTGTCCAATAATCTACTTTTGGTCCATTTTCACGGCCATCAATTTTGTAGTTACCGTTAGCTTCGCTTCTAATGATTTGTCCCTGACGAGCCATCGTGAAAATAGACAAATCGAAGTTTTTGTAGCTGATATTATTGTTAAAACCGATTGTGAAATCTGGACGAGGAGTTCCAACCACTAATCGGTCGGCATCTGCTGTAATTTTACCATCGTTATTCACATCCAATACTCGAATATCGCCTGGTACTTGTCCGTATTTTGCCGCTTCGGTTTCTTGTCCTAATTGCCAAATTCCGATTTTCTTGTAGTCATAATACACCTGCGTCGGTTGTCCTACAATCCAGCCGTTTCCGAGGTCACGTTCTGCTCCATTGGTCAAAGCAACAATTTCTTCTTTGTTACTAGAGAAGGTAATATCAGATGACCATTTCAGTCCATTCTTCGTTTTTTGGTCGATGTTAATGGTACTGACTTCGATTTCAAGTCCTGTGTTGGCTGTTTTCCCAACGTTTTCATACACACTCGTGTAACCCGTCGTATTCGGAATAGCACGTTGCATCAACAAATCGCTGGTATTACTTTTGTAAAAGTTGATTGCTCCACTAATGCGATTACTCAAGATTCCAAAGTCTAAACCGATGTTAGTCGTGGCAGTTTTTTCCCACGAAAGGTCAGGATTTGGAATGTTTTTTGGATAATATCCATAAGCTGCCACTTCGCCAAAGGAGTACGTCACTTTCCCTAAACCACCCAAGGTTTGATAAGGAGCAATGGCACTGTTTCCTGAAATACCATAACTAGCTCGTAATTTTAAATCGCTAATAAGGCTGTTGTTTTTCAAGAAATCTTCTTCGCTTAATCTCCAACCAAGAGCTACCGAAGGGAAATATCCCCATTTATGACCTGCTGCCAATACCGAAGAACCATCGGCACGTAAACTAGCCGTTAGTAAATACTTGTTGTTGTACTGATAATTTACTCTTCCGAAAAAGGACGCTAAGGTACTTTCAACTAAACCACTTTTAATCGCAATTTGAGCGGCATTAGCTCCTAAGTCAAAAAAGGTAGTTGTTTCCGAAACTTGATTGTATCCTGTACCGCTAAAACTCTCCGTAGAACGTCCCAAAAAGCTATTTCCTAGCAAGAAATTGAAATCATGCTTATTGATGGCTTTGGTATAAGTAAGGGTATTCTCCCATGTGTAGTTCGTAATATTGCTCGTTTCGATACCCGATTGAGAAATATTTCCAGCTCTCGTAATGGTATAAGGCCCATAGTAATAACCTCTACGAGAATTTTGAATATCTAAGCCAAAAGCCGTTTTGAAGGTCAAGTTCTTAATAATATCCCAGTCTAAAAATGATGTACTGAAAATACGTTTTTCCAATAAATTGTTGCTATATGCACCAGGTACTTCGTCGGCAAGTGGCGAAATGTTGAAGCTTTGTCCTGCCACTGGATATAAAATAATTTTACCATTAGCATCGTACGGTGTTCCAAATGGGTTAATTTTATTTGCCTGATTTAAAGGGTCTTGGCGAATGTCATTATTGCGGTAGGTATAAAACACTTTCGCACCCAATTTTACGTTGGCAAACAACTGATGATTTACCCCAACACTTCCATTATAGCGGCTCAACTGATCTAATTTAAAAAGTCCTTTTTCGCCATAAGCTCCAAAAGATAAACTATAGGTTGTTTTCTCGCTTCCACCATTGATTGAAATTTCATGATTTTGAATAACTCCTTGTTGTAGGAGTGTACCACGCCAATCGACAAACTTTCCATTTTTAATAGCGTCAAGTTCTTCGGGGTTAAAAATAGAGGCATCGTCCGTTACCCCTCTTGTACGAAATGCCTCTCTTTTGAAAGCAGCATATTCCGTTCCGTTTTGGATAGCTCCTAAACCAGCATTGTCTTGTGTGCCGTAGTATGAACTAAGGGAAATACGAGTTTTGCCTGCTGCTCCCGAATTGGTTGTAATCAGGATAACCCCATTTGCTCCACGAGTACCATAGATAGCCGTAGAAGAGGCATCTTTCAAGACCACCATCGACTTAATATCAGAAGGGTTTAAATCAAAACTACCAGAGCTATACTGCACTCCATCCACTAAAATAAGCGGAGCATTGGACGCACTTAATGAACGGTTACCTCTCAACGTAAAGCTCAGGTTAGAACCTGCTTGTCCGTCTGAACGAGTCATGTCTAAGCCTGCAATTTTTCCTTGAAGCGATTCCAAGGCATTGCTAGTAGGTGTTGCTACAATATCGGCAGTTTTCAACATCGAAACGGATCCTGTTAAATCCTTTTTCTGAACAGTTCCATAACCTACCACCACTACTTCGTCTAGGTTCTTATTGTCCGCTGCCATCACCACGTTGATACTTGTACGTGAGCCAATTTCAACTTCTTGTTTGGTATAGCCAATGTAGGAAAATACCAAACTGCTTGCCCCTTTAGGCACATTGATTTTATACTTTCCTGCTGCGTCGGTGCTTGTGCCTCGGTTGGTACCTTTTACCAAAACGCTTACGCCAATAAGAGCTTCGCCCTTTTCGTCGGTTACTTTTCCAGATATTTCCTGCTCTAGTATGATGTCGTTTGGGAGTACTGGTCTTGAATTCAAGAAGTTATCTTTGTTTTCGACCGTGCTTCTACGGAGTAAAATGTGATTACCCACCACTTCATACGAAATATGAAAAGGACTCAAGAGCGATTCTAACACTCGTGAAAGTTTATCAGCCGAAGCACTAATCGTTACTTTCTGACTGGCTTCAATCACATTTGGACTATACACAAACTTGACATCTGCCTGACGTTCGAGCTGATTTAGGACTTTTTTGATGGTAACTTCTTCCGTTCTGATAGAGATACTTTTGTTGAGTATTTCCTGAGAAAAGGCATGATTGGCAAGGGTTACGCCACAAAAAAGTACCGACAATAATACTTGGGTAAGAGTGATTCGCATTGCTTTGGAGAGAATCCTTTTAATTGGTACGTTTTTTTTCATAATTTTGATTGTTTTTGTTATTGAACGTGATAAAAACGAAGCCCCATATCTTTGCCGAGATACCACCGAATTGCCGTTCGGTGGGGGCTTTTACTGAAATTAACTAGGTATTGTATTGGTAAGTAGTCGTTAGTTTAACGTTTACTATTCAACGATTTCGATAAACCGCTATGCTCATAAACTATTTATTAACGAGTACTTACTAGGGAAAAAAAGTTATTTAAACTTTGTAAAAAACTATGTTTGCTATGTTACTATGTGGTGAAATATGTCGGGATACTTAAAACTCTTTTACTTCGTCGATACAGCAAGCAATTTGTCAATTGCCTGAGCCAATTTATGGTCTTTTTCGGTTACTAGATTGCCTGCATCGTGTGTGCTTAGGCTAATTTCTACCTTATTATAGACATTCGACCAGAAGGGGTGGTGATTATGCTGTTCGGCCAATAAAGCCACTCGACACATAAAGCCAAACGCCTCGGAAAAATCCTTAAACAAGAAGCTCCGTTTGAGCTGGTTATTTTCTTCTATCCACATGGTTGTTTCCTGATTATTATTTCAAAGGCAAGTTACTGAGATTTATAGAAGATACCATGTTATGGGGTTTAGTTCTTTAAAATGTGCGTGATTTTAATACGGATAGCATTTTGTTGCTGTATTTTTTGGCAAAAAATACTACCTTCACAAGGTAATTTAAACAATTGTAATACCATGAAAAAACTACTAATGTCGCTTATTTGTTGCCTGTTCGTTACCGTTGGATTTAGCCAAACACAGGCTCAAATGAATAGCGATGCCAATGCCACTTTTCAAAAAGCAGATAAAGAGCTAAATGTCGTTTACCAAAAAATCTTGAAGGAATATAAAGACGACCCTGTGTTTATTAAGAGCATGATTACCGCTCAAAAATTATGGGTACAATTGAGAGATGCCGATGTAAAAATGATGTATCCAGACAGAGAAGCGGGTTATTATGGTTCTGTGCTTCCTATGTGTGTGAGCGAGTACAAGGCTCAACTAACGAAAGAGCGTACTACCAAACTAAAACGTTGGCTGACGGGGGTAGAAGAAGGGGATGTTTGTTCTGGTTCGGTTAAAATTAACTAGGGAATTACAGGGGGTAAAATTCCCTCTAAGGTGTTCAATCACATTTTTTCAAACGAATAAATGTGATTGAGTACACTTTTTCAAAGGAAAAAATGTATTGATGAAGAAATGTACTTAGCGAAAAGTGATTTGCGAAAGAGCGAATATTAATCTTTTGAAAGTAAGCAACTTGAATAAACCTAACTTGATTGAGTATATAGGATGCTACATAACTTAGTAGAATTTCAATCTGCAAAACACCTTATAGGTTTTCAAAACCTATAAGGTTTCGTTCCAAGAAGTTATG
>JALRIJ010000231.1 GCA_023255485.1 Flectobacillus sp. | reverse complement strand
GGTGTTCCTGAGTCTCGACTAAACAACGATGTGGCAGGTATGAACGCTTATATCGACCGTAACTTATACGATAAACCTGCTGATGCAGCAGCGTTATTGGCATCGGGCAGAACCTACAATCTTTATACGTATGCCAACCAAACGGATAATTATCAACAAGATCATTACCAATTGTTGACTTCTCATCAAATTTCTTCTGACTGGACTGCCAATGTAAATTTTCATTATACTTATGGTAGAGGCTATTATGAGCAGTATAAAGAAAACCAAAAACTTGCTAATTATGGCTTGCCTAATGTTGTTGTAGGTACTTCAACGATAAAGAAAACAGATTTAATTCGTCAGAAATGGTTAGATAATGATTTTTACGGAACAACATTCTCCTTTGATTATCAAGGTAAAAAAGGCTTAACGGCTAATTTGGGTGGTGCTTGGAACCAATACGATGGTCGTCACTTTGGAGAAATAATTTGGGCTACTTATGCTTCTACCAGTAAATTAGGCGACCATTATTACGATGGAAAGTCGTTGAAAACAGACGCTAATTTTTATGGAAAAGTATTCTATCAATTGACCGAAAAATTGAACGCTTTCCTTGACCTTCAATATCGTCAGGTGGACTACACGATTCAGGGAATTGATGATAACCGCTTATCAATCGCTCAGGATGCTCACTATAAATTCTTTAATCCCAAGTTCGGATTAACCTATCAGGTAAATAATAATTCGTCTCTTTACGCTTCATATAGCGTTGGTAATAAAGAACCTAACCGTTCTGATTTTATTGATAACGTAGGAAAAGCTCCTCAGTCCGAAAAATTACAAGATTTAGAATTAGGTTATAAAGTCCAATCAGGTAAGGCTGCCTTCGCCGTGAATGGATACTATATGAACTATACGAATCAGTTGGTATTGACAGGAAAGTTAAACGACGTAGGTTCTCCTATTAGAATTAACGTACCCGAAAGCTACCGTTTAGGACTTGAGTTGCAAGCAGGATTGCAGTTGGATAAAGCATGGAGAATCAATGCAAACTTGACCTTATCGAACAATAAGATTAAGAATTTTACAGAGCAAATTGCGATGTATGATGCTGATTTTAATTTTACGGAATATAAAGAAAATAAATTCCAATCTACAGATATTGCTTTTTCTCCCAACGTTATTGCAGGAACACAAATCTTATTTACGCCTACCAAAGGCTTAGAGTTAGGGCTGTTGTCTAAATACGTAAGCAAGCAGTACATGGATAATACCACCAGCGAAGACCGTAAACTGAATGCTTATTTTACCAACGATCTTCGTGGAATTTATACCATCAAAACAAAAGGACTTCGTGAAATCTCGTTTAGCGTATTGGCAAACAATATTTTCAATACCCTTTACGAGTCAAATGGATATACTTACAGTTATTACTATACGACTGATAAAATCACAGAAAACTTTTATTATCCTCAAGCAGGCACCAATTTCATGGCAGGCATCAGCTTGAAGTTCTAGCATAAACTAATCTCAAATCTGTTTAATACATTGCCAGTGGGTTTTACTCACTGGCTTTTTTTGCTAATTACGTAGCGACTCCTATCAATTCGTAGGTTTTACCATATTTTCATTCGCTATTTTAGGATTCAAAATAACCTTATCCGTTATAAAATCAATGGTAGAAATGCGTGTAACTTCATAGCGACTCAATGAGCTTTTGTTTTTAATGAACCTAATACTTTCTCTAAAGGGAAAAACAACGCCTTCCACCACCTTGAAATCAGAGAAGGTAATTAATTTTCGCCCAATTAAAACTTTTTCTAGGTAAGCATCCTTAGTCGAAAAAAAGCAGGAAATCGCTTTCATTCCCTTCATTTTTACATCAAGCTGTTCAAAGACTTCATCATTAATCTCAATGGTGCCTTTGTAAGATAGTCTAATATTATGTTTTGCTACGTCGAACAGTTTCCAAGGAATCGACGAGATAAATTTTAATTCCTGATAAGTACTATCGGGTAATGTTGAAATCTGGCTACTCTGTCCAGAATGCCAAAGGATTTCTTCTTTGGTATTCATATCTCTATGCCCGTTTACAATCTTCCAACCTTCTTCATTGTTTATTGCTTTAATGGTTGGGACTCCTTCGTTGATGTAGGAGGCAATTTGCATCCCTTTATCCCTAACGAGTTCCGTATTACTCCAGAGTAATAAATTGTCGGTTGAGAAGTTGGAATGTTTAAGTATCCGAATCGTTTTTATCTTCTCCCAATTTTCAACACCGCCAATGGCTTTGATGTATTTATTAATGAGACTATCCGCAGGTATGTCAGTCGCAAACGAAGATGTGTTTAAACCTATAAACAATAGGAGGTAAATATAAGAGTGTACTTTTTGTTTCATTTGGGGTGTATTTAATAGATTTTGAATGATTAATCCTTGTCACTTAGTGCCTATACTATAAATTTTGATAAGCTTCTACACTGAACCGATTTTGGGCTTGTAAAAAATACCGATTGTATTCTTCTGACAAATAGAACGTTGTGCCTATGTGCCTTTTCAATCTTGATGCCTTTGGGTATTGGGGGATAAATTGAAACGTTTGAGCAGCATGTACAGACATTTCATAGTTATGGTTATGTTCGCAAGTTTGTGAAAAATAGCGAAAACGGCAATAGGTCAGGTGAAACTGACTCGTCTTTTTGTTAAACCTTCATTTATGACACTCAAATGAAAAGCCTTACCTTTGTCTTATGCTAGATTTCATCAAAAACAATTCGTTTATACTCCTTTACACTTTCTTTTTGGGGCTAGTGCCTTTGGTGGCTAGTTCTTCCATCAGTTATTGGGTTATCCTTCACGAAGCCGAAATACATTCTTATTCACTCGCTACCTGTATGGGCTTAGTCATACTCAGTTGTTTAACGATGGCTTTTGCGTTTACGCCAACGACCTTTGTTGCCCTTTTGGGAGGATATTTTTGGGGATGGGCTTCGGTAGTGCCTTTGGCAATTAGTTATTTTGTGGCTTCTTTTATTGGTTATCGTGCAGCGGGTTTCATAGATGGAGGAAACTTTATGAAAAACCTATTACAGCAAAAGCCCAAGGCAGGTGAACTGATTGAAAAATTAAAGCAAGATGAATTTAAAATTATTCTCTTTGCACGACTTTCGCCCGTGTTACCTTTTGCCGTAACCAATGTCTTGTTTTCTTTTTCAAAAACGAAGATGCGTAATTTTCTTACGGCAGGTTTTATCGGAATGCTTCCCCGCACCTTATTATCGGTGTGGTTAGGCTCGCAGGCAAAGGAAATCAAACGGCTTATTGAACACCCAAGCGAAGGAGCAGTGAGCCAATTTGCCTTTATGGGTCTCATTCTCGTGTCCGTATTTGGTTTGGTTTGGGTAGCAAAAAAAATAATCTAAAAAAATATTGCTTCCTCATTATCAGAATATTATCTTTTTTTTATACCTTTGCACCCCAATTGTAAGCGATTACATTGGCGATTTAAACTAAATTTCTTTGCGTCATCCCGCCGCATTGATGTACATAGGGTATTTAACACATGGCTAATCCATTAGCAGATTTTGACTGGGAATCAGTCGGCACAAAAGGTATCGGTGGAGGTTATTCTACTGAAGAAAGAGCAAGATTAGAAGCTTTAATTGAAGGAACATTAAACGTTGTTACGGAGAAAGAAGTAGTAAAAGGTACTGTAGTAGGTATCACAGACCGTGAAGTGATTTTGAACATCGGTTTCAAATCAGACGGTATGGTTCCAACATCTGAATTCAGAGATATGCCTGAGTTGAAAGTTGGAGACGTTGTTGACGTTTACGTTGAGAACCAAGAAGATAAATCAGGTCAATTGATTCTTTCTCGTAAATTAGCGAAAGTAATGACTGCTTGGAAAAACATCGAAGATGCTCTTGAACAAGACATCGTTATTGATGGTTTCGTTAAGCGTCGTACAAAAGGTGGTCTTATTGTGGACATCTTTGGTGTTGAAGCGTTTTTACCAGGTTCACAAATTGACGTTAAGCCAATTCGTGATTTTGATATTTTCGTAGGTAAGAAAATGGAAGTGAAAGTGGTTAAAATCAACCACGCTAACGATAACGTAGTAGTTTCTCACAAAGTCTTGATCGAAAAAGACCTTGAAGAACAACGTCAGACAATCTTGACGAACTTAGAGAAAGGTCAAGTATTAGAAGGTGTAATCAAAAACATGACTAACTTCGGTGTGTTCATCGACTTAGGTGGTGTTGACGGTTTACTTCACATTACAGACATTTCATGGGGTCGTATCAACCACCCACAAGAATTACTTAAACTTGATCAGAAAATCCAAGTGGTTGTTTTGGACTTCGATGAGAACAAGAAACGTATTTCATTGGGTATGAAACAATTACAAGCTCACCCTTGGGATGCTTTAGGTGAAGTTGAAGTTGGTTCTAAAGTAAAAGGTAAAGTAGTTAACGTTGCTGACTACGGTGCTTTCTTAGAAGTATTGCCAGGTGTAGAAGGTTTGATTCACGTGTCAGAAATGTCATGGTCTCAACACTTACGTAACCCACAAGACTTCTTGAAAGTAGGTGACGAAATCGAAGCGGTTATCTTAACGTTAGACAAATCTGAACGTAAGATGTCGTTAGGTATCAAACAATTAACGGAAGATCCTTGGACTAAACAAGATCTATTGAGCAAATACGCAGTAGGTTCTAAACACACTGGTACTGTTCGTAACTTGACTAACTTCGGTTTATTCTTAGAATTAGAAGAAGGAATTGACGGTTTAGTACACGTTTCTGACTTATCTTGGACTAAGAAAATCAAACACCCTTCTGAATTCATCAAAGTTGCTGAGAAATTAGAAGTTGTTGTGTTAGAATTAGACGCAGATAACCGTCGTTTAGCTTTAGGTCACAAACAATTAGAAGAAAACCCTTGGGATACTTTCGAGTCAATCTTCACAGTAGGTTCACTTCACAAGTGTACAGTGATTTCTAAAAACGACAAAGGTGCTACGTTAGAATTACCTTATGGTATTGAAGGAACAGCTCCATTGAAGCAATTAGCTAAAGAAGATGGTTCAACAGTTGAAGTTGGAGAACAAGTTGATTTCAAAGTAATCGA
>JALRIJ010000230.1 GCA_023255485.1 Flectobacillus sp. | reverse complement strand
GCCACGTGTACGTTTTGGTAAAGTTCACGTAATCAATAGCTATTACAACTCTACGGTTGCAAACAAGTGTATCGCCGCTGGTTTCGAAGCGAATGTGTTAGCTGAAAATGATGTATTTGAAAATGTTAACGAACCCATTGCATTAATCGGTGGTGCTACGGCTATGCAAGTGAAAAACTGTACGTTTACAAGTGTTACAGGTAACAAAACAGGTACAGGAACAGCGTTCACTCCTCCGTACACAATTACTCCTCGTGCAGCAGCAAGTGTTAAGTCGAGCATAACAGGTGCTGGTGGTGCTGGTGCTACGTTAACAAGTAATTCTTGTTCAACAATCTAATTGTTGTATCTGACCTTACTGTCAAACTACTTGACTTCTAGCATTACTGCAAGTTCGTAATGAAGACAAAATCCTATTCGTTTTTTTGAAGAACGAATAGGATTTTTAAAAAGGCAAAGTCAATTGCTTGCCAATCAGGTCGTTGGGGTCTTCGAGGTTAGACAACGAAAGCCCCAATAATCTTACCCCTTTTTCGACGGGTAAAATCAAATCCAATAATTCATAAGCGATGCGTTCAAAATCTGTTTTGGAAAAAATAGGAGAGAGCGTTGTTTTACTTCTCGAAATAAGCTGAAAATCCTTGTATTTTACCTTTAAACTGACCGTTCGCCCATAAATTTGATAGCGGTCGCAGTATTTCCAGACATCTTCTACGATGGGTTCTAGTTTTAGTTGTAGTTCGGCTCGGCTTTCTAAATCCGTAAAAAAAGTATTTTCAGAGCCTACCGACTTACGAATGCGTTCGGGGTTTACGGGTCTGTCGTCTTGTCCTCTCGCAATGTGATAATAATAGCTTCCTGCTTTTCCGAAATGCTCTTTTAAAAAAGACTCCTCCTGATTTTTCAAATCTAAACCTGTCAGAATACCCATTTTGGTCATCTTTTCGGCCGTTACCTTACCGATTCCATGAAAACGATGGACAGGTAATTGTTCAATAAAAGCTTCACCTTGACTGGGTTTAATCACAAATAAGCCGTCGGGTTTGTTATAGTCGGACGCAATTTTAGCTAAAAACTTATTATACGAAACTCCTGCTGAAGCTGTCAATTGCGTTTGCTCCTTAATCTTTGCTTTGATTTCTCGGGCAATTTCCGTTGCTGAGTTTATCCCTTTTAAATTATGGGTTACATCCAGATACGCCTCATCGAGCGATAACGGTTCAACGAGTGGGGTATATTCCTCAAAAACAGCTCTAATTTGTCGAGAGACGGTTTTATAGGTTTCAAAACGGGGTTTTACAAAAATCAACGAAGGGCATTTTCGAGCAGCAACCATCGAAGACATGGCCGAATACACCCCAAATTTTCGGGCTTCGTAACTGGCCGCAGCCACGACCCCACGTTCTTTTGAACCACCTACCGCCACAGGTTTTCCACGCAGAGCAGGATTATCTCGCTGTTCTACCGAAGCAAAAAAAGCATCCATATCGATGTGAATAATTTTACGCATTGGGGTAGGGAGGATGGGTTTTAACCCGTCCAATAAAAAAGGTTATAGCATTTCTTGGAAATCAGATTGAAATGCGAAGTTGTTTCAACTTGCTCGATACGGGTGAATAAATTCACCCGCTAAGTGGAAAATTTGTAACTGGTTATCTTCTTGATTTTAACGCTAAATCTGTACTACGTTTTAACTCATACATACACTATCTAAAGAGATAGAAATTTAAAGGCATTCAGCAAGATAACAAAATTTTCGTAACCCTATTTTATCAAGAAGCTTCATGGCTGTTTTTCCTTTTTTATCTATTCGTCATTTTCATATTCAGATAGTTTATTAACTTTGCGAACTGATTTATAGAAGTATAAATTAATTAAGAAAAATACAACAAAAATTAGCAATCATAGATAAATGGGAAGAGCATTTGAATTCCGTAAAGCCAGAAAATTTAAACGTTGGGGACAAATGGCAAAAACCTTTACCAAAATCGGTAAAGATATTGCAATGGCAGTAAAAGCTGGTGGCCCAGATCCAGATTCAAACTCTCGTTTGCGTGCGATTATCCAAAATGCGAAGGCTGTAAACATGCCAAAAGTAAACGTTGATAATGCTATCAAACGTGCATCATCGAAAGATCAAGATGATTTCAAGGAGATTGTATATGAAGGAACTGCTGCACATGGCGTAGCGATTGTCGTAGAGTGTGCTACTGACAACACTAACCGTACTGTTGCCAATGTAAGAAGTCACTTCACTAAAACAGGTGGATCTGTGGGTACGTCAGGTATGCACGATTTCCTTTTTGAACGCAAAGCGGTATTCAAAATTGCTAAAACGGAAGAAATTGATACAGAAGAGTTAGAGTTTGAATTGATTGATTACGGTGCGGAAGAAGTATTCTTAGATATTGATACCGATGAGGAAGGTAATCCAAAACCTGCTCAAATTCATATTTATGGCCCTTTCACAGCATTCGGTTCTATTCAGAAATTCTTAGAAGAAAAAGGATATGAATTGTTAGGTGCTGATTTCGAACGTATTCCTACGGTGACTAAAAAGCTTACAGAAGAGCAAATGGCTGACGTAGAGAAATTGTTAGAAAGATTAGAAGACGATGATGATGTCTTGAAAGTGTATAACAACATGGTGGACGCATCGGCTGTAGCAGAATAAGATTACTGGCAACAGCTACAATATAAAAGGTTGTTTTAAAGGTAGTAAATTTAAGTAAAAGGCTTGGTATGATTAATTCCTGCTACTTATTTAACGGTTTACCTTTGAAACAACCTCTTTTTATGCTAAAAAAGCTTTAATCAATCAATTTGTGTTTTTGATTGTAAGCGACAGCAAAAATGATTCCTTCTGCTATAATACCAATTGTAGCCGTAAAAGTGTCGCCAAAGATGATAAGTATCGTTGAGAATACAACAAAAATCGTGATTAATTCTGCTGTTGATAATTCGGATGAGTCTTGCTCGTGATGGGTATTTTCCATGTTATGTGCTGGTTATGTGATAAGGGATGAATCGTAAACAATCAATAGTAAATACTTTTTTAAGAGTACAAAGAAATTCATAACGTATGAATCAAACGCTTTTCTTAATTAGGGTAATAAATCCAAGTATTTACTTAGTTGTCTAAATTTAATAAAATATTGTAAATTTTAAAGTAATTTATCATTAAAAATTTGTGAAAAAACTAACGATGGACGACCTTAACCGTTTGACGGCTGAGGAATTCAAAGAAACAGAGAAGTTTCCTTATGTATTGATACTAGACGATATTCGTAGTTTGAATAATGTAGGTTCGGTATTCAGAACAGCGGATGCTTTTAAGGCAGATAAGGTATATTTATGCGGCATTACGGGAACTCCCCCACACCGTGATATTCAAAAAACGGCTCTTGGTGCAGATGAAACGGTTACTTGGGAGCATGTAACAGATGTATTGGAACTGGTTAAGAGCTTACAAGAACAAGGATATACAGTAGCAGCGGTAGAACAAGTGGAAGGCAGTGTTTCATTATTGGATTTCCAGCCAGAACCGAATCAAAAATATGCCTTTGTTTTTGGGAATGAGGTCTTTGGTGTCAATGAAGAAGTGGTTAAACAAGCTAACTTCTGTTTAGAAATTCCGCAGTATGGGACAAAACATTCGCTGAATATTGCGGTTACTAATGGCGTTGTTTGTTGGGACTTTGTGAGTAAGATTCTTAAAGGGTAAATTCGACGATTAACACGCTTAAATTAAATATAGGCTCTCTTTTTAAAACTTAACACGAAATCATTTTCTATCTCACTTGAAAACCCTAAATTTGATTTATTAATAATTATTTAATAGTAATTTAACAAATTGGTCATCATGAAAGTAGAAAAAAAGAAACTTGCCAGTGATATTGCCGCAGCGATATTGAGTAACCTAAAAGGCTTGAATACGAACAGTGCGAAAAAGTTAATCAAAGCAGTCGATGATTCCGCTAGTGATTTAGCGAAATATTTCATCAAGTTGCAAGAAGAGGAAGCTGCTGAGTTGGAGAAAGAAGCGAAAAAAGCAGCGAAAAAAATCAAGGATAAAGCAGAGAAAGTAGCAGAAGCAGAGAAAAAAGCGGCTAAAAAGGCAGCTAAGAAAGAAGCTTTTGACGCTAAAGTGTCATTAGTAACAGGTACAACTCCAGAGGCAGCGGAAGAAGTAGCTCCTGCTCCAGTAGCTAAAAAAGCGTCTAAAAAAGTGGCTGTTGAAACGGCAGATGCAGCTTCTAGCGAAGAGACAGTAGCATAAGTATTGAATTAAACGGTTAGCGATAAAGGGTTTCTCAAAAAAAATAAGCATTTTTGGGAAACTCTTTTTTTATGCCTTATATCCTAGAAGCACAACATATTCATAAACAGTATGCCAATCATACTGCCCTCAACGACGTAAGTATCAACGTTCCTCAAGGGGGGATTTTTGGCTTACTTGGTCCTAATGGAGCAGGGAAAACATCGTTGATTCGGATTATTAATCAAATAACGGCTCCTGATAGCGGCACTGTGTTATTTGATGGAAAGCCGCTTAGCCCTAACGATGTAGAACGAATTGGGTATTTGCCCGAAGAGCGTGGACTTTATAAAAAAATGAAAGTAGGCGAACAATTGCTGTATCTGGCTCAATTAAAAGGGATGTCGAAGCAGGAGGCTAACTTAAAATTGAAAAACTGGTTTGAAAAATTTGATATTAGCGACTGGTGGAATAGGCAAGTTGATGACCTTTCGAAAGGGATGCAACAAAAAGCTCAGTTTATTGCTACCATTATTCACGATCCTCAACTCATTATCTTGGACGAACCCTTTTCAGGTTTTGACCCTATCAATGCAAATTTATTGAAGGATGAAATTTTGGCCCTAAAAGCAAAGGGGACATCAATCATATTCTCGACTCACCGCATGGAGTCGGTCGAAGAATTATGCGATGATATTGCCCTCATTAATCATGCTGAAGTGGTGCTTCAAGGAACAAAAAAGGCAATTAAGAACCAGTTTAAGGATAACTCCTACCTCCTTGATTTTGTGGGTGAAATGCCCGAATTACCTGAATCCATTACCTTATTAGGACAAGAAAATTTAGAAGATAATCAGACCCGAATTCACGTGCGACTACAACATGAAATGAA